>NZ_VPBP01000008.1:0-122287 GCF_013418685.1 Acinetobacter sp. YH12129 | reverse complement strand
GAAGCAGATGAAATATTATTGGCGAGATTTTCAAGTCATGACAGCTGATAAAATAGAGCAATGGGTGGAGAAAGTATCAAACCAATTCGGAAAAGAATACATGTTTACTTTTTAATGACAACTTATATGTTAATCAGTAATATAGTTTTACTGACGTATAAGATATTAGCTAAAAATAATGAATAAACAATGCTAAAAAAAATCAGCTGGTTGATTATTGTTAATAATAAATAAAGTAAAAATGGTCTTTAAACGATTCTTGGCTGCTAATAGTTGTAGTATTGTGTAGAATATTTAAACTTTTTATAGAATTGTTGTATATGAAATTCCATTAGGGTTGTTGTTTTATAAGAGTTTTTTTATTAATAGATTTAATGTATTATTCCATTATTTTAATATATAAAAAAGATTACATAAGACGAAATAAGTATTAAATATCTGTGCTGTTTGTTTATTTTCTGATCATTAAAATATATTATATAATATTATTTCTAGATTAATATTTGTGATTTAAGTCTATTAAATTCAATTATTTGTGATATATATTGAAAGTTCAATCCTAGGTCATAGGATTGAACTTTACTTTTATAATGCACTTTTTAAATTATTTTGATGTTGCTTCACTTGTTTTGCATAACGTTTGCCTTGTTTTTTCATTTTTCGATTGGTGTTATAAGCAGTAGGTCCGACATTATAGTAGGCTAAAGCTTTTGGCATGCTGCCAGCGGCATTTTTATATTTAGTTAAAATAAATGACCCACAATTAATATTGGTTAATTCGTCATATAAATCCCCAGGGCATGTTGCTTGCCAATAACGTGGCATCACCTGAGTTAAACCGACTGCACCTGCAGGAGAACTGACATAAGGGCGGAAAGTTGATTCTTGGCGAATAACGGCAGCCAGTAGTAAAGGATCTAAGTTGTATTGATCGGCAGTTTGCACAATGTAGGGTGACACTCGATTTGCAGTTTCAGGATTGACTGAATAGGCCTTTTGGATCCCTGATGAAAGTTTAACTGCACGTTTTTCTACAGAGCCACCACCTAGTGATGAACATCCAGAAATCAGGGTTACAGATATAATAACAGTTGAAAACTTTAAGCTGTGAGCGTTTAGGAGCGACGAAAGACGAGTTGAAAGGCGAGTTTTATTCAGTACATTCTGCATTTATATTCACTTTAAAATAATCATGGCTAAGTGTAATTTCTAAAGCGATATTATGAACTGGAGACTTAGAGGTCAATATTTTCTTAAGATGCTCTGTACAGTGAAATTGTAAGAATTGATGGAAATGTACTCAAATTACATGATTTTTTAAGTGAAGAGAGAAAAACAGATCGTGTTAATTGAGTCAGTATTTCTCTCTTTACATTCTTACTTAAGATTGTGGGGCATTCAAATCCCGAGAACTTTAGTTATAAAAAACTAGAATATCCACTCATTAAATATCCCTATTTGGAAAAGCTATAACTCTTTTCAGAGGTATTAGTGGAATCTGAGTTTAAAGCGTTTTAAGCATCCAAATTTCGCATGCTTGGCTATGACCTGTATTGCCCTTGGGAGCTTGTAAGTGTTGAAATCCTACTTTTTCATAAAGTTTCACTGCTTGCCCAAGTGTATGTGTAGTTTCTAAATAACACGCTTTAAAATTATGATCTTTGGCGAATTGAAAACAAAGTTCTAAAATATCTTTGGCTAAGCCATGACCACGTAATTCAGGCATAAAATACATTTTTTGGATTTCTAAAATGCTTGAGTCTCCAACTAAAGGAGAAAGGCCGCCACCACCTAAAATTGTACCGTGTTGATTTTCAATAACCCAATATTGTGCATTTGCTTGCGCATAGACGTGATATAAATCATCTAAAATTGGATCTGCAACGGCAAATCCTGATTCAGGTGCTAATCCAAATTCTTTGGAAACTGTGCGAATGACATTGGCAATGCTTGCATTGTCTTCAGGTTGAAGTGGTCGGATCTGAAACATAATCATCGAAAAACAAAAAGATGGATTGTTTTATAGACTGATCCTATATAAAAATCCATCTTTAAGTTTCAAATTGCTCAAGCAAAGTAATTATTTTAATTCGCTTGAACTTTTACCCAGTTCACGTCGTGCAACGATTAATTGTTGAATTTGCTGTGTTCCTTCAAATATATCAAGGATTTTTGAATCACGTGCCCATTTTTCCAATAATTCATCTTCGTTATAACCAACTGCAGCTGCGAGCTCTACACATTTTAAGGTGATTTCATTACCTACACGGCCTGCTTTTGCTTTAGCGATGGATGCTTCACGTGAGTTAGGTTTTTTGTTGTCGGCCATCCATGCGGCTTTGAGCATGAGTAGACGCGCTGCTTCCCAGTCTGCTTCCATTCGATATATTTGTGCAGCAATATTCGAGCTTTGTAAGATGGGTGTTGAATACTGCTCATCTAGTTCATCTTTGAAGATTTCTTTAATTCGCTCTAAAGATGCTTTTGCACAGCCTATAGCCATCGCAGCAACGAGTGGGCGAGTATTATCAAAAGTTTCCATAACCCCAGCAAAACCCTTTGCTACATCAATTTCAGCATTGCCTAATAAGTTTGCAGCAGGGACACGACAATCTACAAAACTAATGGCAGCAGTATCAGAAGCTTTAATACCCAATTTATGTTCTAGGCGTTCTACAGTCATTCCTGGTGTACCTTTTTCAACCACAAGGGATTTAATCGCTGCTCGACCTAATTTTTTATCTAGCGTTGCCCAAACCACCACGGAATCAGCACGCTCACCCGAGGTGACAAAGATTTTTTCACCATTGAGGATGTATTCATCACCATCTTTCGTCGCTGTTGTCCTAATTGCAGCAGAATCAGAGCCGCAATTGGGTTCTGTAATGGCCATAGCGGCCCAAGTTCCTTTTAAGCGTTCTAGTTGTTCATCATTGGCTACTGCTGCAATAGCCGAATTTCCAAGCCCTTGTCGAGGCATACTGAGCAACAGGCCTGTATCTCCATAGCACATCTCGATGATACTGAGGGCTGTCGACATATTGACACCGTTTTTATTACCAGTGTCTGTGTCACCACGTTTATTGACGGCAGCACCTGCATTCATGCCATCTCCGCCATCATTCATACCGTCGACGAGGGAAGATAACATGTCTAACTCTTTAGGATAGGCATGTTCGGCTTTGTCATATTTACGTGAAATAGGACGTAGAACATTTAATGCGACTTCATGGGCTTGGTCGATCAGCAATTTAAATTTTTTCGGATTTTGTAAGTTCATGGACATTTCCTTGTTTTTATTTTGCTGAATTAAGCATGCAAGCCAGATTGAAGAATCGCTGTGGCACGTAAGTCTCGATACCAACGTTCTACGGGATGTTCTTTGGTAAAGCCGTGACCACCTAATATTTGCACGCCATCGGTCCCAATTTTCATCGATTTTTCAGCACATAGCACGCGAGCTAAATAGGCTTCACGATGAAAAGGCTTGCCGGCTTCGGCTAGGCTTGCTGCATTGAGGATGAGCATATGCATGGCATCAATTTCGATTGCCATATCTGCAATCATAAATGCCACACTTTGACGGTGCGAAATTGGCTCTCCAAAAGCTGTACGTTCGTTTGCATATTGAATGCAATATTTTTTGACTGCAGTTGCGGTGCCAACAGCCATGGCACACCACATTAAGTTGCCAAGATCGATAAATGAGGTGTAATTGAAATCTTGATCTCCTAAGCGTTGGGCAGGGGTCTGATCAAATTTTAAAGTTACCGTTTCAGTGGCTTTCAAACCCATAGCAGGTGTTTTTTTTGCGCTAATGCTCTGGTCGCGTTGCACAATAAAAACTTCAGGCTGTCCATTGAGCATGGCACTCACTAACAGCACATCTGCCTGTTCGCCTAGAAGGACTAAGGTTTTCTCCCCACTGATTTTATACTGCTGGCCATCAGCAATCGCGTGAGTTTTAAGTTGATAGGGATTAAATGCCGCTGTTGCCTCTTGAACCGCAAAGCTTGCACGTAGGGCTGAATCATCTGCAAATGCCGCTAAGTAGGTTGCTTGAACAGATTCGGAACCCCATTGGGTAATGGCGTTGATACAGCTAAACGTCGACAGTAAACCTGCTGTTAAACTAAAGTCACCTTCAGCCAATTGTTCAGCAATTAAGATATTGCTAATGATATTTTTTTCTGCCGCGACGCCACCCAAATCTTCAGGTAAGGCATAATAATTTAGACCTAGATCTTGGATATGTTGCCATAACGCTTCAGGAAATCTTTCCTCTTGATCGGCTTGATGAGCAAGTGGATACAAGACTTCTGTGGCAAACTGCTGCATCGCATCAGCAGTCATTTGTTGTTCTTCAGTCAGGTTTAAATCAAATAATGATTTTTGTTGATTAGGCAAACGTTGCTTATGCACATCTTTGTTGGTCTGAAATACTTTTTGCGTCTGGCTCAGGGTTTTAAAACCAGCTTTTGAGCTTTGATACAAAGATTTTTCAACAAATTTGCGCAGTTTAAACTGATCGAGTACATCACTTCCGGCAATTTTAGTTAAAAGTGAGAGTCCAAATCCTTGTGCCTTGTTTACCATATTGGTCATTGTTGTTTTCCATTTGCGTTGTTCTTATTTAATGCTGACATGCCAAAGATAGAAAAACCATGTCATAAATGACATGCATGATTGTCAAAGATAAACGGCGAGATTAGGTGGGATTCGATAGCTAAATAATTAATTAAGAATAGAAAAGTAAAAAGGCTTAAAAGTATTGTTATTTTAAAATTGACTTGGCTGACATTTGAGTCAGCCAAGTTTTAAGGTCTGTATTGAATGATTATTGATATTTTTGAATCATACGACGAACATTGGTTTTTGCTTCAATGACGGTCATAAAGGTATATGCACCGATAAATTTACGGCTAATAAACATAAACTCTTTAGGTGGAACTGAGAAATAGCGAGATGCCATCGATTTTGACGCTTGTTGCATCACACGGCTATGTAATTGGCTTTTTTTCCAGTCATATCGTTGTTGTTCGTCCATAACGCCAGCAGGGATGTCTGGGTTATTTTCAGTACTACTAAATGCCTCTGTCGCTAAAAGAAAGACTTTGGCCATATCTGGTTTAATACTTTGTGGAATACCATCAAAGAACTCATAACCTGTCATTGCTTTAACCATTTGCTCAGAGCTATGCTGATAACCCGCAGTAATCAAATTACGTGCAACGCCTAATAGATGCTCATCGAACTGACGGATCGCACCGAAGTCGAGGAGGACAATTTTATCGGGTACATCCGCACCATTACCCAAACGCACCAAATAGTTTCCGAAGTTAGGGTCGGTTTGCATTTCACCCCATTCAAAAATTTCGCGCACGGCAATTTCAAGTGATGCTTCACCTAAGGCATTACGACGCTCTTGAGGAAGTGACAGCATTACTGGGCTATTAATTGGCACACCACGTTCAAAGGTCATACACAGCACTTGAGGTGTTGAGTAACCTTCAATGATTTGCGGGACGATATAGCGAGGGTCTTCTTTTAAGCGTGCTGCAAAACGGCGAGTGGTATCTGCTTCGATTTTATAATTTACTTCACGATGCATCATTTCACGAACTTCATCAAACCACTGATCAAATTCACGGGTTTGAGGCACCATTCGTGTCAGTTTGAGCATGTTTTTGAATAGATTCATATCTGAATCGATCGCATCTGCCACACCCGGATATTGTATTTTTAATACCAGTTCTAAGCCATCAGATTTGCGTTTTGCACGGTGAACTTGTGCCAAAGAAGCTGTACCAAGTGGCTCATGATCAATCACGAGATCATCAAGCTTTGAACCAAGTTGATTTTGTAATTGGACTTTTATGGCTGGCCATGCCAATGCAACTGTTTGATTGTTCAAGGTGTTGAGGGCTTGGGTGATTTCTTCAGGCAGAAAATGTTCACCATACAATGCCATCATTTGCCCGATTTTTACAATCGAACCTTTTAATTTACCAATTTCTGCGACGAGATATTCAGCCTGATCTTTCATGGCTTTTTTACGCTTTTTCTCTTTTTCTTCCTCACTCGAAAAAATAGAAGTGGCGTTTGATGCTGCCCAACGAGTTCCCGCAAGTAGCGATGCCTTTGCGATAGATAAGCGTCGATCCATAGAAGACGTTTTCAAGTGTTTGAGCTTATCGTTCTGATCTGACATGTAAATTAAATCCTTTAATCAGCAATTCGCAGAAAAATACATTGTAGCTAATTTTAACGTTTCTTAACGTATTAAAATAGTTCAACTTACTGAATATGCAGTAAGCATTTGCAAACTTAAGCAAGATGTCGCGTAGACAGGCACATTGGAAATAAAACTATAAACGATATTTGATTTTTACCGTATCGTTTTGCATCAATGCGGCTTTATGTTCTTCAATATGTTGATGAATAAGGTGTTGGACAGATTTGTCTTTAAATCCGGCAGCATAACCTTTGACAATAATAATGCTCGGTAAGCTAAAAAATAGGGTGCGTGCGTTTTCTAAACTCGCATCAGGGAAAACTTGATGTTCGATCAGTAGTTGCTGAAAAAATGCCTTTTCAGTTTGCACATTTAAAGACTGAGTGTCTTCCCAATAGCTCTGACGCATAGCCATGAGGTTATTGTGCTTATAGCTCATTGGAGCTCCGCATTTAAAATTTAACTGTTTGTATGGGGATGATTTTATAAAATTAAAGCTTGGGATCAAGTACAAATTGCTAAACATTTGAGCTTGAATTGGTTTTTATTCGTAATTTTTATCTATTAGGTTTTATAGCATGCTGAAGAAAAGCCTAAAGTACAAATTTCATTTCAGCGAATGTATCTGACCTATATATGCAGGTTATGAAATGCTTTCAAGCGGTGAATAATGCCGTATTTTTATTATAAATAGCATCAAAACAAGGTATCATAGGGCGTTTAAAAAATTATGAACTGGAGACGCCTTAAGTGGATCGACCGACTATTAGCCCTGAACATTTACAGGAAGCAGCTGAAAACCTATCAACAATTCGTGATTATATCCGCTTTGGGGTAACAGCTTTACGTCAATATGATGCCCACTTAGGACAAGGTACAGAAGACTATTTTGCTGAAAGCTCAGCATTGGTTTTACAAACGTTATCTCTAGATTGGAATGCAGATGCGGAAATCTTAGATGCGAAATTATTGCCAAGTGAAGTTGCAGAATTTTTAGCATTGTTAGAACGTCGTATTAATGAAAAAGTTCCGACGTCTTATTTACTAAACTTGTCATATTTCTTTGGTAAGCCATTTTATGTCGATGAACGTGTACTGATTCCACGTTCTCCAATTGCAGAGTTAATTGAAAACCGTTTTGCGCCGTATTGCTTAGGCGAAAATGGCGAAATGGGTGCTGCAGTTAATAATCTACCTGAAAATGCCAATCCAAAAACACCTCAGCGCATTTTAGATATGTGTACGGGTTCGGGTTGTATCGCGATTGCCTTAGCTTATGCATTCCCTGACGCTGAAGTTGATGCAACAGATTTGTCTAAAGATGCACTTGAAGTGGCACAAATTAACTGTGAACACCACAATAAACAATATCAAGTGGCTTTACTTGAGTCTGATTTATTCGCCAAAATTCCAGCAGAAAATCAATATGATTTGATCGTGTCGAATCCACCATATGTGGATGCTGAAGACATGGCAGATTTACCAGAAGAATTCCACCATGAACCTGAAATGGCGCTTGCTGCGGGTCAAGATGGTTTGGATCTTGTCCGTAAAATGTTGGCACAAGCTGCAGATTACCTGACTGAAGATGGCTTAATTGTGATCGAAGTGGGTAACTCAGAATGGGCAATGCGTCAAAACTTCAATACCGTTGATTTTTACTGGTTACAATTCCAAAAAGGCGGTACAGGTATCTTTGCATTGACTGCTGCTCAATGCCGCAAATACCGAGATTTATTCATTCAATCTGTTCAAGCATAAGGAGTCGTTTGACATGGCAGGTAATAGTATAGGGCAACTCTTCCGTGTAACGACTTGTGGTGAATCTCATGGCGTTGGTCTGATGGCCATTGTGGATGGGGTTCCACCGGGTATTGAACTGACTGAAGCCGATTTGCAAAAGGATCTGGATCGTCGTAAGCCGGGCACATCTAAGTTTGCAACTCAGCGTAAAGAACCCGATGAAGTTGAAATTATTTCAGGCGTATTTGAAGGCAAAACGACCGGTACATCGATTGGTCTATTGATCCGTAACACAGATCAAAAATCAAAAGATTATGGCAACATCGCGCAAACCTTCCGTCCGGGTCATGCAGACTATACGTATACACATAAGTATGGTTTCCGTGATTATCGTGGTGGTGGTCGCTCGAGTGCTCGTGAAACTGCGATGCGTGTTGCTGCGGGTGCGATTGCTAAAAAATTCTTGTTTGAGAAATTCGGCATAGAAATTCGTGGTCATGTAACCCAAATTGGTACCGAAAAAGCAGAGAAATTGGACTGGAATGAAGTTCCGAATAACCCATTTTTCTGTGGTGATGCAGATGCCGTCCCACGTTTCGAAGCTCTCGTAACGTCACTTCGTGAACAAGGAACGAGCTGTGGCGCCAAACTGGAAATTATTGCGACGCAAGTGCCAGTCGGTTGGGGCGAGCCTGTATTTGATCGTTTAGATGCAGATATTGCACATGCCATGATGTCCATCAATGCTGTAAAAGGTGTGGAAATTGGTGATGGCTTTGGTGTTGCTGAGCAGTTTGGTCATGAAACACGTGATGAGTTAACTACGGATGGTTTCTTGGCAAACCATGCTGGCGGCATTTTGGGCGGTATTTCGAGTGGTCAGGACATTCGTGTTGCGATTGCTTTAAAACCAACAGCATCCATTACTACGCCGGGTAAAACCATTACGATTAATCGTGAAGATACTGATGTGTTGACCAAAGGTCGCCATGATCCTTGTGTCGGTGTTCGTGCAACTCCAATTGCGGAAGCAATGTTAGCAATTGTGCTCATGGATCACTTCATGCGTAACCGTGCACAAAATGCAGAGGTTGTTGCACCATTTGCCCCAATTGAACCCAAGTGAGGAAACAAAGCGCTGCTTTGTTCCGAACGCGGTTGGTGAGTAGCGTTAGCGAGTCACAGTAGATAAATAACAAAGCGCTGCTTTGTTCCGAACGCGGTTGGTGAGTAGCGTTAGCGAGTCACAGTAGATAAATAACAAAGCGTTGCTTTGTTCCGAACGCGGTTAGTGAATAGCTTTAGCAAGTCACAGTGTATAAATAACAAAGCGTTGCTTTTTTTCGAACGCGGTTAGTGAATAGCTTTAGCAAGTCACAGTGGATAAATAACAAAGCGCTGCTTTTTGTTCCGATGCGGTTGGTGAATAGCGCTAGCGAGCTACACTGATGAGCAAATTGCATAAAAAAACCAGACAATTGTCTGGTTTTTTTATTTCAGTAAAATAGACCCATGAAAATAAATAGCTAAAAATATGAATATACGAAAAGCTTTACTTGACGATATTCAGTAGCTTGAAAGCTTAATGAATATAGCCTATCGGGAAAATCATCCCAAGAGTTGGACCACGGAACATCATATTGTTCGAGGAAATCGAATAAATGTATCTCAACTCAGTCAAATCTTACAAAAAAAAGGATTTTCATCTATATGTGATGGAGTCAGAAAATACACAGATCAAGGGGTGTATTGGTATTCAAATGCAGAGGATGAGCTGTGAAATTGGTCATTTTGCAATTCATCCAAATGAGCAAGCTCAGGGCTTAGGAAAAAAATTATTGCAATTTGCAGAACAGCAAGCGATGTTGATTGAACCCAATGTTGAAGAATTTGTCATGTATGTGATTGATCAGCGTTTAGAATTAATAAAATATTATCAACGACGTGGCTATAAGCTAACAGATGAAAATCAAGCTTATCCACTTCATTTAGAGGTGGGTCAACCGATTTGTGAACTCACAATTAAACAATTAATTAAACGAATAAAATAAAGACCATGTGATGTATTTGATCAATTTATAAAGCGAGATGAATAAAAAATCCCAAAAGAAAACATACACTAACATTTGGGATTTTTATTTTAGACTATTTGGGCTTAAGAGTAAGCACGTAAAAATAGTCGGTAGGCATCTGAAGATTTTTGATTTTTTAACATATAGTGTGCGATTTCACCTTGGTTGGTAATCATAATCACAGCAATATTTTTTGCGTCCCGAAATTGTTTAAGCACAGCATCTGGGATCATCACGGTATTAGAAGAATCAATCACATTTGAATTATCTAAGCGACGATAATTTGTTTGACCTATTGCAGGATAAGACAATACTTTGCCGTCGATCACAAAAGATATTTCATTCATATCAAGCTGCTGTTGATCATAAGAATGCAGTGAAAGTGCATACTCACCTTTATTCTTTTGCTAATCAATTGCAAGTTCAGGACATTTTTGTCCAGTTTCACACAGTAATTGACCTCGAGTAATGGTTCGTTGGATTACGTTACTGTTTTCAACGGTATTCACACCATTCAGCTTTAATGTTCTGGTTTCAGGTTTATTTTTAGGTACGGTAATACAACCTGTGAGTAGTAGGAGTGTAAATCCTAGAACTAAATAATTTTTCATGTGTTTTTCCATGTTAGCGTTATTTTTATAAGCAATATTTATTTTGGCGCATATTCACACAGAAAAAACAAAAAAGTAAAATACATCACACTTTTCTAGTTTTGTTTGAGCACTGCTTTGATATAAGTGGTCGATATTCAAATAAAAAATATTATTAAGTGATGTAAATCTTATTTCATTGAAATTTAGATAACTTAAGTAAGATCTGTGATTTTGCGCTATCAATCTGCTCGGGATTGGTTTGTCGAGACAATTGGTCACGTGGTTTTTCGCCTAAAAAATATTTGATCCGTTCAGCATTCGCACCCGATGGATGGGGAAGTCCTGCTAAAATCTGCTGATCTTTTAAATAGCCTAAGCTGCTTACATAATTTAAAACCTCATCTACACCTTTGCCTAGCGGAATATAAATTGCGTTCGGAAGCTGTTGAATCATAGGAATAAAATAATCATCAATATGTTGTTTTAATAATTCATTTTTCAACATTGCGGGCATTGAGCCTGCATAATTTTTTCCATTGACCAAAATACATTGCTGTAAGACCGAACACATTTGCACCATATCTTGATGATTGCTAAATAGCTCTGCAGTGGTCTGTATGCCTAATTGATTCTGTAATCCAATATGATCTAGCAGTTGAGTTAAATTTTTACGAATAGGACCACTAAAAGCACCACTATTCTTGGCAAGTTTAAGTATGTTTTCCTCAGATAATTGCTGCTCTACGCCGTCCTTCGCTGCAATTAATGCATTACGCCATTGTTGTTGGCCTGGGCAGATGCCGACGATGACCACTTTTGCATCATGATTTATGGCCTCGAATGGTGCATAAAAGCTTTGAATAGTTCCCAGAGTTTTAAGACGGAGTAAATCACTTTGAGTTAATTCTTCAATAGAATGTGTTTTGATCACAGATGCAAAGCAAGAGAAAAGGGTAGAATCCGACATAAAACTTCAATCTTTCTAGATATAAATTTCATTCAGTATTTTAAACCTTTATTTTAAAGATGAAGTATTTAGGTATAAAAAAATTGATTTTAAATTTATAACCTAACAACTTAAATCGATATAAAAATATTATTTAACAATATTGACCCAAATAGGACTTGAGATTTGGTACAAATATTGCTCATATCTAACTAAGGCAATACCAAGATGAATGCCGAATAAAAAAACGAATGGATGATTGCAGGAGAGAAGCACAGATCGTGCTCGCCGAAGGAGCAAGTTCCCCCAGGAAACTCTCAGGCAAAAGGACTGTAATCATATAAAAAATCTGGAGAGAAGTAGGCTGGACCTACTCACCGAAGGGGAAGGTTCACGTTGCTTCGCAAGGAACCAAAGCTCTCAGGTAACAATGACAGATGGGGCGAACATAGGAAATATAATTTCCAAGGAGCCTATATGTGTCATATTGTTGTGATTGGTGCAGGTATTACTGGGGTAACGACAGCTTACGAACTCGGATTACTCGGTTATCGTGTCACTGTGGTCGATAAACATCTTTATCCTGCGATGGAAACGTCGTTTGCCAATGGTGGACAATTATCAGCGTGTAATGCTGAAGTCTGGAACCAAAAAGCAACGGTGGTGAAAGGCATCAAATGGATGTCACAAAAAACCGCGCCATTATTATTAAATCCAAGTTTTAATCTACACAAATATTCATGGCTCTTTGAGTTTATGGGGCATATTAAAGATTATCGTGAAAATACTCACGAGACCGTTCGTCTCGCCTTGATGGCACGTCAGCGTTTATTTGAAATAGCTGAGCATGAAAACTTGCAGTTTGATTTAGAAAAACGCGGCATTTTACATTTTTTTCATAATCAACATGATTATGAGGTGGCGACTCAAGTTAATAATATGCTCTGTGAGGGGGGCTTAGAACGTCATCCTGTGACATTAGCTGAAATCCGTGATATTGAACCTAGTTTGAGAGGTGAATACTATGGTGGCTTTTATTGTCCGGGGGATGCCACGGGCGACATCCACAAATTTACGACGCAGCTTGCTAAAGCAACAGAACGCTTTGATGTGAAATATATGTGGGGTTTTGAGGTGACTGACTTTGAACATCATGCAAAAGGTGTCAATGTTCAGTTAAAAGCCAGTGATGAAAATATGGAACATCCTGATGCTGATACCATACTTGAAGCAGATGCTGTGGTGGTCTGTGGTGGTGTAGGTAGTTATGAACTTGCACATAAACTCGGTGACCGCGTAAATGTCTATCCAGTCAAAGGATATTCAATCACCATTAATTTAAATGATGAACAAAGTCAGGCCAATGCGCCTTGGGTGAGTCTGTTGGATGAAAGTGCCAAAATTGTGACTTCACGCTTAGGTGCAAATCGACTCCGTGTTGCAGGCACGGCAGAGTTTAATGGCTATAACCGAGATATTCGTGCAGATCGCATTCAGCCCTTAATTGATTGGTCAAATCGTAACTTTAATCTATCAACAGAATATGTGGTGCCGTGGGCGGGTTTACGACCAATGATGCCCAATATGATGCCTGTGGTGCATGCAGGTAAGCGTGATCATATTTTTTATAATACAGGGCATGGTCATCTTGGATGGACCTTATCTGCGGCAACAGCTGCAATGATTAGCCAGCAAGTGCGGCAAACACATCCAATTTAATAGACATATTGTAGACATAAAAAAGCCTCAACCTTGAGGCTTTTTTTTCTAAGTCATTCGAATTTGATCTTAATCATATAAACGATAAATCCCTGCAAACCGTTCACAGCCTTTTTGTTCAGTTTTTACTGAGAGTAAGGCTTTACTGTAATTGAACTGATATTTGCAGTCGTGTTCATTATCGGTGATTTGATTTTTTTGTTCGGGTGTTGTGTAAGCTAAAAAGGGAATGGTTTGTGTTTCAACTCGATTGTTCGGATTACGATAGGCAATGCCTTCAATTTTGATGCTGTCTTTGCCCAGTTGATGCACCTTTAAATGTACAGGTGATGTCGCAAAATGACCATTTTCAAATTTCAGATAATGCTGCGTTAAACTTTGGTTCATCGAGGTGTAGATATTCAAATCTTCGTGGCGAAGCTCAAATTGTTGTTTGAAACAATCCAAATTTTTGCATTGCTGAACACGACTGTACCATAATTTTTGTGTATCTATCAGTAAGCGTACAGGGGCATCAGTAATCAACTGCGCTGTTAAAAATAGCCCATCTAGCTTTTCACGCTGTTCTTCAAAACCGTCAGAACAGTAATTTTTTTTTGCCAGAGTATTGGCATGATCACAGTCTATCTTTTCTGCATGCGTAAACGTCGCTAGGCCAGAACCTATTAGCAGAACCAGTCCGAATTTTTTGATGATATTTATTTCAGTTTTCAACAGCATGATCGCTTATACTTTCACTATGTTGCGCTTGCCCACACTATAGCGAAATAGAAAGCGTGAATACAAGATTTCAATCATTATTTTCTCAAGGAACTCAAGCATGATAGCTCAAATTCGTATCGGTCAGGGCATGGATGTGCATGCATTTGAAGAAGGTGACTTTGTAACGCTTGCTGGTGTTCAAATTCCACATACACATGGACTCAAAGCACATTCAGACGGTGATGTAGTACTACATGCGCTTTGTGATGCATTATTAGGTGCTTTGGCACTTGGAGATATTGGTCAGCATTTTCCAGATACAGATCCAAAATTTAAAGGTGCCGATAGTCGAGTACTTTTAAAACACGTTTATCAACTGATTTTAGACCGTGGATACGTACTTAATAATGCTGATATTACTGTGGCTTGTGAGCGTCCTAAACTAGCAAAACATAATTTAGAAATGCGTCAAAGCATCGCAGATGTTATGGATGTTGAAGTCACACAAATTAGCATCAAAGCGACCACCACCGAAAAATTAGGGTTTACTGGTCGCCAAGAAGGTATTCTTTCTACTGCAACAGTACTGATTTCTCACGCAAAATGATCTGGATGGATCAGCGCATGTTGTAAATCTTGAGTTGCTTTACGGCCTTGGAGTTGTAAGGCAACCGCATGGATTAAACCTGTCCATGTTTCATTGGGTTCCCAAATTTGATGCATCAAATCTTGAGCCTTTGGCACATCAACATCCATATAGTATTGACGATATAAATACATCAAACTGCTGACACGGAAGTTTTTCGCACAGTGTAGCCAAACAGTTTGACCTTGAACCAAATGGTCAATCATATCGAGTACTAAAAGGCATTGATCATCTGAAGGGGTATCCCAAGAGATCGGAACTTGGATGTAGTTCAGGCCTAGATCTAGGCAAATGCGGTCTTCATGCTCGATATGATTGGATGCATCAGTCAATGCTAAATTGATAACTGTTGAAACACCATATTCTTTAATCGTTTGAAGCTCAGAAGGAGATGGTTGTCCTGACGTTAATAAGTGTTCATGTATATATTGGAAGTTTTCAATGTGACTTAACGCATTTTCGATTTCATTCATCTGACAAATAATCCTTCAAAGTAAAACGCCATCTCGAAGATGGCGTTTTTCATTCACTTAGCGTGTCGGTAACACGTCTTTAAGTGCTTCATGCATCTCTAACAAGACTTTTTCAGTCGTATCCCAATCGATACAGCCATCAGTCACTGATTTACCATATTCGAGGTCACATAAGTTGGCAGGAATATCCTGACGACCACCTTTTAAGTGACTTTCTACCATAATACCCACGATTGACTTGTTTCCGTCAAGGATTTGTTCAGTAATATTTTTCAGAACAAGGGGTTGTAGGTACGGGTCTTTGTTTGAGTTTGCATGACTGGTATCAATCATGATTTTGCCACTAACTTTTGCTTTGGCTAATGCCGCTTCGGCATCTGCAACAGAACCTGCGTCGTAGTTTGGTTTACCGTTGCCGCCACGAAGTACAACGTGTGCATAAGGGTTACCACTGGTACGAATAACTGAAACTTGACCTTGGTCGCTTAAGCCCAAGAAGCTATGACCATGTTTAACAGATTGCATGGCATTGGTCGCAACGGTTAAACCGCCATCTGTACCATTTTTAAAGCCCACAGGTGAAGAAAGCCCAGAAGACATTTCACGATGTGTTTGGCTTTCAGTGGTACGCGCACCAATCGCTGACCAAGAGATAAGATCTTGGTAGTACTGTGGTGAGTTTGGATCGAGCGCTTCAGTTGCACAAGGCAAACCTTTTTCATTCAATTCAAGTAAAAGTTTACGACCAATACGTAAGCCTTTTTCGATGTTGAAAGAATCGTTCATGTCAGGGTCATTAATTAGACCTTTCCAACCAACAGTGGTACGTGGTTTTTCAAAATACACACGCATCACGACATAGATCGTATCTTGGATTTTGTCGCTTAAAACTTTTAAACGGTCAGCATAATCATGTGCAGCGACTGTGTCGTGAATTGAACATGGGCCAATGACAACAAAAAGACGTTTGTCATTTCCATCTAAAATATTACGTACAGTTTCACGGCCCTTAAGGACTGTTTGATAGGCAGTTTCAGTCAGAGGTAGCTCTTTTTTTAGTTCTGCAGGAGTAACAAGAGGCTGAATGCTTTTTACATTCACGTCATCAATGTCGTTTTGGGTAATAGAATTTGACTGTAAAGTATTCATTGCCGTCACTGGTTTGATTATACAAAAGGTTGTTTCGTGAGCCGAATATAACATGAATATAGCATTCAAATGTTATAAAAAAGATCAATAAGTCTCTGAAAAAAAAGTGATGAATCGGGCAGTTAATTTAAACCTGCTGACTATTCACCGTCGGTGCGATCAACATTGCTGTTGTTGGTTTTTCGACAGGTTTTGATTTTACTGGATTAATGATGAAATTCATGCCTAAAACAAACAAGGTAATGCCTAAGACTTTACGAATGACTTTTTCAGGTAAACGTGAGCTGATTAAAGTTCCGACCACAATCGCGGGAATAGAACCCACCAATAACCAACCCAATAAATGAAAATCGACATTACCTGAGCTCATATGACCCAAGCCAGCAACCAGTGTAAGAAGCACGGCATGTACGACGTCTGAACCAATAATTCGAATCATTGGTAAATTAGGGAACATGAGTACCAATGCCATAATACCGAAAGCACCTGCACCAACAGACGATAGGGTAACGAATACGCCTAAAATAATGCCCATGATGATGATATATGCACGCTTATTTTTAGCTTGGAAATTGATACGTTCAAGATCCGCACTCATATCATCCAATTGATCAGTTTTTCGAAATTTATTAAAGAATTTTTCGATATGACCACGGAAAATAATTGAGATCCCTGTAATGGTCAGCATAAAACCCAAAAACATGGTTAACACGGTTTTGTAATGTGTCGATTGGCTTAAATAGTTTTCAAGTACCCAATGGGTCGCAAATGACGCAGGGATACTGCCGACTGCAAGCCAAATGACAATGGTCCAAACGATATTCATTTTACGGGCATGGACTAAAGAACCACAAAATTTTGAAATTGCGGCATACAGTAGATCTGTACCGATCGCAATGTGGGGTTCAATTTTATATAGGCTAATCAGGATCGGGGTCATCAATGAACCACCACCAACACCGGTAATACCTACGCAGAAACCTACAATTACACCTGCCAGAATGAACTCTAAAGGACCGACCATCGCTGAATGCCAAATATCAAAAAACGTGCATATCTTATGACTAATTGATATAAGTCGTTGTCTCGATTAGTGATTTGCTTGTGAAAAAAATAGATAAAGAGTGGTTTTAATTTGGAAAATAATGGATTTTAAATAAGCTAAGTTATTGATTGTAGTTTTTGCAAGTGGTTGATAGCTCAAATGGAGATTATGCTGCAGTGAAATCATGTATTTAGAATATAAGGTGATGACTATCTGAAATGCATCTCTAATACCAAAAAACGCACCGTAGGTTTATTTTCCTAGTCTTTAATTAGTTATTTATCGATATATGCGACTGTGAACTTAAAGTCCATTCCTGCAAAATCTATACTCCTTAAAAAGATAAGGTTTCGCCATTATTCGAATATGGGTAGAAGGACACTAACTAGACATTTTAACCATGCGACAGGGCTACCAATTGTCACATGGTTAAATAATGAAAGACTGCGATATGCGGCTGAATTGCTCGAAGTGACGGATTACTCAATTGATAAAATTGCGGAAGCCTCTGGTTTTAATACCGCAGTGCTATTTCGTAAAATGTTTAAGAATAAATACGGCACAAATCCGAACCATTGGCGGAAAAATTTTAATCAGAAGCTAAGTAGCAGTGATGAATATTTCTAAGATGGTGAATTAAAGACGTGCAGCTTTTTTTAGGAAATCTATTAACTTTGCGAAGGACTCGTATAGAATCTATAGCTAAAGAAAATTGAGTTAAAAGGACAGACTTTTGCAAAATCGGAAACTTAAAATTGGCATCGTGGTTGGGGAAGTATCGGGGGATACATTAGGCGCCAAGCTTATCCGTAGTTTTCGAGAGCAAGGGATTGATGCGGAATTTGAAGGCATTGGTGGTCCGCAAATGATTGCAGAAGGCTTTAACAGCTATTATCCGATGGATATTTTATCGGTGATGGGGATTGTTGAAGTCTTAAAAGATATTAAAAAACTCTTTGCTGTACGTGATGGTCTGGTTGAAAAATGGACTGAAAACCCTGTCGATGTTTTTGTAGGGATAGATGCACCGGATTTTAATTTGCGTTTATCTAAGAGCTTAAAGCAAAAACAGCTACCAATTAAAACAGTGCAATATGTCAGCCCTTCAGTGTGGGCATGGCGACAAGGCCGTGTACATGGCATCAAGGCGAGTATCGATTTAGTCCTTTGTTTATTTCCTTTCGAAAAAGCGTTTTTCCAAAAATGGCAAGTTCCGGCTGCATTTGTCGGACATCCATTGGCAAGTCAGTTGCCTTTAGATAATCCACTCGTTGCGGCTAAACACGAGTTAGGCTTAGATGAGCATCAAAAACACATTGCATTACTTCCGGGCAGCCGTCGCGGTGAAATTGAGCGCTTAGGGCCTTTGGTACTGTCTGCCGCACAGATTTTGACGGAGCAGCATCCAGACTATGTGTTCCTGATTCCTGCAATCAATGATGCCCGTAAACAGCAAATCGAATTGTTGCTCAAGCAGTACCCTAAAACATTACAAGCCAAAGTTCGCTTGATGGAAAACACCGATACCGAATCTAAAATTGGCCGTCAGGTGATGAACGCATCGAATATTGTCGCTTTGGCTTCGGGTACAGCGACTTTAGAAGCGATGCTTTTACATCGTCCAATGGTGACTTTTTATAAGTTAAATTGGCTGACTTACCATGTGGTGAAATTGCTGATCAAAATTCCGTATTATTCATTGCCAAATATTATTGCGGGCAAAAAGGTGATTCAGGAACTTATTCAACATGATGCAACACCTGAAAAATTAGCAGCAGAAATTGAAAGCTTGATGGATGTTGAAAAATCGCAAATTCAAGTGATGCAGCACATTACCATGCATAAACAACTGCTTTCAGGTAACAGTGAAAACCCTGTGGAAGCGATTTTAAAGCTTTTAGATTAAACCTTTAAGGTGACTCAGTTTTTGCGAGTTGATGCTGCTGTCGATACTGGCTCGGTGTTAGATCATAAAACTTTTTAAAAGTTTGGCTAAATGCCGTTTCAGATGAGTAGCCGATACGATGGGCAATTTGCTGAATAGTCAGTTGCCCCATTTGTAAGTGCTGTGTCGCCAGTCGCAAACGATGTTGCTGCAAATAGGCGAGTGGTGATTCACCGAGCATTTGGGTGAATAAACTGGCAAATTTAGAACGCGACATGCAGCATTGTTCTGCCAAACTTTCGACAGTCCAAGCTTGCTGGGGTTGTTCGTGAATCGCGGCCAAAGCATTGGATAATTCAGGATGACTCAAGGCATGCAACCAACTGCTTGAATCTGACAAGGCTGCAATATAATCACGCACACATTCGATAAATAAAATACTCACCAAATGATCCAAAATTTTGTCGCGGCCTGGACGGATCTGATGCGCTTCAACGGCCAGAAAATGTAAGCCAATTTGCAACCATTCAGGTGCGGTACTGCTCATGATATGTGGTGTATGTAACAGCGTGGGGAGTGCATTCACTAAGGGCTTTGCCATAATGCTGTCGACATGCCCACGGATCGCCAGTACAAATAATTCTTCTGCTTCATGAGATTCGGTAGAATTTAATTCAATGGTTTTATTTCGTTGCTCTTGAAACAGTGGCGTGATGTTCACTGATTCGACCAAGACATCAGACTGTATAGATTTGCAGTGATGGTTTTGCCCTGAGGGAATAAGGCAAAGATCGCCAGCTTCAAGTAAGACCTGCTCTTGATCGATATGCACAACACACTGACCTTGAATCACCACATACGCAACCATGGCATTGTGATCTTGAAAATGAAAAGCCCAAGGATGCTTTGATCTCAAATAAATATATTCAGATCGGTGGAGATGGATATCATCAAAAATTTTACTTAAAGCATCCATATTTCAAATATTTACTCATATTAATTTTCTATTTATAGATGGTCACTATGTGTTTAAAGGTCAACATTTATCCTTAAATGCCAAAGACGATCGCATAGTTTTTTTGGACGCTTAAAACTGTTCTGGCTGCCCATATTTTACGAATATAAACACAGAAGAAGTAATTAGGGAAGTCTAGCGCATGAATGCACCAGTAAAATTAAATGAACAGCAGCTCGCTCAGTTAGAAAGCAAAATCGGTAGTGTTTTAGATAAAAAACGTTATGGTTGGCTATTGAGTCCAGGTTTACCAGTCATTGGTATGGGGATCTTGGCGGGTTATCATTTTGGTCCAAAACCGACAAAAAAACTATTTGCCATGGGCGGGCCGCTTCTATTGCATGTCATTATTCCTGCACTGGATGCACTGATCGGTGATGATGCCAATAACCCGACAGATGATGACATTAAAGTTTTAGTGAATGATCCTTATTATGATCGTATTGTCAAATTATTTATTCCACTGCAAATGGCAGCGAATGCTTTTGCTGGCTATGTGGTTACCCGTAAAGATGTTTCATTATTAGATCAAGTTCTACTTGGGATTTCGATGGGTGCCATCAATGGCGTCGGTGTAAATACAGCACATGAACTCTGCCATCGACCTCATAAAAAAGACCATTATTGGGCACATGCGACGCTCGCACCTTTGGGTTATAGCCATTTCCGCATTGAACATCCTTATGGACACCATAAACGTGCGGCAACACCTGAAGATCCTGCATCCTCAAAAATGGGCGAAACCTTTTATGAGTTTTGGCCACGCACTGTATTTGGTGGAATTAAATCGGCGGTACAGATTGAAAAACAACGTTTAAAACGTAAAGGTTTAAGTTTCTTTTCGAAGGAAAATGAACTGTTTCATGGTTGGGCGATGAGTGCAGGTTTTCATGCCGCGATGCTGAAAATGTTTGGTAAAGGCGTGACACCGTATTTAGTTACACAGGCCTTGTATGGAATCAGCCTTTTTGAAATTATTAATTATATTGAACATTATGGCCTGAAACGTGAGCAAAAAGCGGATGGAAGTTATGCGCGAACCATGCCTGAACATAGTTGGAATAACAATAATATTGTGACCAATCTATTTTTGTATCAATTACAGCGACATTCAGACCATCATGCATATCCGACTCGCCCTTTTCAGGCATTAAGACATTTTGATGAAGCGCCAGAGTTGCCTAGTGGCTATGCCACTATGCTAATTCCTGCTTTAGTACCCTCTATATGGTTTAAGATGATGGATAAACGGGTCTATGATCACTACCAAGGCGATTTAACTAAAGCCAATATTCATCCTAAACGTCGTGCAAGACTTTTTAAAAAGTTTGCGGTTTCAGACGTTTAAATCGAATACCTGATGAGAAGAATCCCAAGCTTGTTTGCTTGGGATTTTTTATTGTGCTTAATTTCAAAATCTAAAAATGATTGTTTTAAATAGAGTCTCTTCTTAAGACCACCAATAGCGCAAAATATGGAAAAAAATCGGTGCAGAAAAGCAGATTGAATCAATTCGGTCGAGCATGCCACCATGGCCTTGGATAAGTTGTCCCCAGTCTTTTACACCACGATCGCGTTTAATGGCTGACATGACAAGACCACCAAAGAAGCCAAATATGCAAACAATAAATCCAATACATGCAGCCTGTAGATAGCTAAAGGGTGTAAGCCATGACATAGCAACACCTAATGCAGTGGCTAAAGCAATGCCTCCGATTAATCCTTCTACGGTCTTAGATGGTGAAAGTATCGGTGCGACTTTGTGCTTTCCAAATAGCTTGCCACAGACATATTGCAAGACATCGGAGGCTTGTACCACCATGATCAGCCAGATTGCTAGCCAAATTTTTTCACCCTCAAATCCGGGAAGTTTGAGGTTTAATAGCGCAGGCACATGCGAAATACAGAATACGCTGATCATCAGACCCCATTGAATTTTTGAACTGCGCTCTAAAAATCGCGTGGTATCTTCGGCTTTGAGTGTAGCGATAGGGATAAGAAGAAATACATACAGCGGAATAAAAATCGAATATAGCCCGTACCAGTCGATATACACCAAGTAATACTGGTAAGGGATGACAAAATAAAAAGCGATCAATAAAGGAAGATAATCACCGCGACGGGTTGGAAGTAAGCTGATAAATTCACGTAAAGCAAAGAGTGAAATCAACGCAAACAGGATCACAAAGGCAATTTTGCCTAATGAAATTGCTACACCAAGTACCAACAACATGACCCACCATGCATTGATCCGCGCATTTAAATTGTCGATGACCGGTGCCGGCGCATAACCCGCTTTAAATTTTAGTATTGAGCCAATGGTTGAGGCAATAATCAAAATAACCGCAAAGATACCAAACAATACATAGGTCATTTGCGCATTGGTGAATTCCATTATTGATACTCCAATGCTTTTAATTTGAGTAATTCGTCCTGAGCGTAGTTTAAAAACTCAGTTTTACTCTGTTCATTATGGGCTTCTAAAGGTTTGCCAAAAATAACGGTAGATAATAATGGCAATGGTATAAGCGCGCCTTTAGGCATGACACGTTTTAAATTAGAGATCCATACCGGTACGATTTCAACATCAGGAAATTGATTTTTGAGATGAAATAAGCCGCTTTTAAAGGCTAATAATTCAACGTCATCATTTAAATTTCGAGTACCCTCAGGAAAGAAAATAATCGAGTCACCTTGAGCTAATACGGTTTTGATCGGTTCTAAGGGGTCTTGATTTTGCTCTCGATTTCGCTGAATAGTGACGCCAGTAAACGTATCTTGAATGAGAAAACGTCGAAAGCCATCTTTTAGCCAATAATCCGAAGCCGCTACAGGACGCGTATTCCGTCTGAGATCTGTCGGTAGTGATGACCAAAGCAAAATAAAGTCGATATGGCTATTATGATTTGCATAATAAATACGCTGCTTCATTACAGGTTTACACCCGACCCATAGACTCCGCGCGCCCGTGAGCAGCCGCGCACCACGACGAGTGAGAAAGGCAATATAGCGAGCAATTGAACGGCTTAAAAAATTACCTTTCATTGGTGAGTGAGCATTCCTTGAAGTGTCTAATGGAGTTGGCATAGCTTCAAATTATTGTGAATTATTTATACAGTAAAAATATGCAGAGGAATGCGATGTATTGCAAGCAAAGCACAAAGATCTGCCATTTAAATAAAGCCAGACAACCTAATTCACGCAGCTCCCATGCGCGACCACATTTATTTGCAGGCATTAATTTTAAGTTGATTAAACTTAAGTCCAGCTCCTTGGTGGTTTGTTCAAGGTTTTGAGTTTGGCTGTATTCAGCGACAGTGGCTAAAAGTGCCGAATCAAATTTGATTTTCAGGCTTAAATAATGTTGTATTCCAAGCAAAACTAGACAAATCACTACATATAGCAAATCGAATAGCATCACATTGCCAAACTGGATGATGAGCCAGAGCGTGAGAATCGCTGCCACATACGCTGAGATGAGCAATCCAGTGGTGGATTGCAACAACTTTGACAGCACCACAAGTTGTAAATTCATGGTGCAAGTCCTTTAAGTTTTAAACGATAAGTATTTAAATGTTTTATTTGCGGTGCTTTAAGCACGACCCAAGGGCGGTTATGGCGAATAATCCTTAAAACATCTTCGACTGAATATTCAGGATGTTGTTTCAATAATAATGCGGCCACTACAGCACTACTTCGTGAATATCCCAAAGCACAGAAGACCAAGATGTTTTGTGCTTCATCATTGTTATTAGATTTCAAGAATAGTTCTAAAGACTCTACAGCGTTATGCAGCTGATTGGCCTGTAAAGGAATCAGGTCTAAACTCAAGTGTTGAGCATAGGAGCACTTTGGATAAGTGGGTAATTCTGCGCAACAATCGAGTAAAGCATCATATTGCTGCATGACCTGTTTGGACGGATAGCGACCTAAATAAATATAACTCTGATTGATTTTGATGAGTTTAGAATCTTCAGGATGGCGATAGGTCCAGATTCGGCTATTGATCCAAGCAAATATAAGGTAGGGTGCGAACAGCATTTTTGCAGCAATAGTCATATCACCATGACTGAGTTTTTGAAAAAAACGGGGTCTATTGAATAAATATGCAAACGAAACTAAAAGCAGACTGCTTGCAGGATAAAGCAGCCAAAGCCACCAACCTTTTGCATGTGCGATTGCGCTACAAAATAAGGCAGCAAACAGATAAAGGATACCGATTTTAAAGTGTTTTAAGCTTAGCCGACTCTGTATATTTTTAGCCCATGGCGCAGGACAGGACATCGGGAATAGCCATAAACATAAGGCACCGACCAATAAACCTGTTGGGATATCTATAAAATGGTGCTGCCAAGTGGTTAGAACTGAGAGACCGATCAAAAAGGACCAACCATCTACCAGATATTTCAGTTTGCCTGCGCTATGCCGACGGAAAAAATCCCAAAGAATCACCAGTAGCACAATATGCAGAGAGGGTGCTTGATTAAACGGTTTATCAAAGCCCATCAAGACATCAAACCACAACCCGAAAAAACCTGTGAGTTCGGGGCGCTCAAAGCTAAAACGTAGCGGGAAAAGTAAAAAGCAGCTGATTGAAATGATTTGTGCTGAAAATAGTCGCAGTACATGTTGCTTTAATTCAAACTTATTCCAACAAAGTAATAAAGACAAACCATAGAACAGATCAATCGACCAATAAGGCACAATACTCCATGGCCAAAGTGGAATATATTTTTCCCATTCAAAGACGATAACAGGTACAGACGCTAAACCCGCAGCGTATTGGTTGGCAAAACCATAACTTAAGAAGAAAAAAGGTGCCAGAAATGCCAAACACAGTAGGCCGTATTTCCAAATTCCTGTTTCCGTATCCAGTTTATGCATAAGATTGACCATCCAAGCTTAAATTTTTTGTGCAACGGAAACGGTAAAAATGCCAAACTCATCAATAACTTGATCGATTTTCTTGAAACCAGCTTGCTCAACCAAGGCATCCATTTCTGCTTGTGAGCGTAAACGCATGACCCATGCATCTCCTTGGCGATGCGAGGTCAGAGCACGGGCGATAAACTCTTGTTGCGGATGCCAAATTTGACCTGTGTAGATGAGATAACCATCTTTCTCAATGGCCTGACTCAAGCCGGTTAAAGACTGTCTAAGCAAATCATTATCACTAAATAATTCGTATAAACCTGAGACCACGGCTAAAGTCGGTTTAGGTTCAACACTGGCTAGTGATGTGGTATCAAAGGCATCCGCTTCTACAAATTTGGCAATCTGGCTTAAACCTCTTTGCTCAATCATTACTTGACCTGCTTGTACATTGATCGAGCTGTAGTCTCTAAGCAGGATGGATTCAGGATGCTCAGGCAGTTTTTGTACAGCATCTAAAATATATCGGCCATGGCCCGCTGCAATATCCATAATCCGTACTGCGTGTTGGGCATCATGTAACTTAGAAGCATATTTCGTTAATAGTGCTTCAATATTTTGTTTTCTAACGCGAATACCACGCCAACCGATCGCATTTAAATACTGTCGATCGATGATGTTACCAAGAGCATTTTGGCTTTCTGATTGATCTCGATAAACAAAATCTAAGGTGCTGCCAGAGTCATATCCTGTCTCTTCACCAATTTTTAAGCCCTTGGAAAAGAGACTACCAATTTTAAGATTTTGTTTGGTTAAGCTCCAAAATGCATGTTTTAAAGAATGTTTTGGAAGCGTTGAACTTAAGGTTTCTGCTACAGCACAGCTCGGGCCAATTTTATCTGCATCTAAAAGTTTAGGTGCGGAATAGGGTTGTTTAAAACATTGTTGAATAAAGCGATGGATTTTATCTGTGGCGATTTTGCGATGTTTTTCACCCAAAGTATCATGATAAAAACCATCTAAGACGTGAAATTCCTTCAATGGATGAGGGAGTTTTTGATAAAACGCCAATTGCGGTTTTTGATGCACCACGTAGTCAGATCCTGAACATAAGACTTGAGTAGGAACAAAAATATTTTGTGCATCTTTAACGATTCGATCTGACGCTGCATATAGACCCAGCAGCATCCGGACTGATATGGCCCGAGCGATCTGCGGGTCTGTTTCATAACTTTGCGCACGTGCAGTATCGTGCGTCAACATTTTGGCTTTGACATAACTATTGATAAAAAAGTTGCCGGCGAATTTGTTGAGGAGTGTTAAGCCGGGTTTTGCAAAAGGCACATAGAGTTTGATGTCAAATGCAGGCGAGGCAAGGCATAAAGCACGAATTTTAGGGGCATAATCATGCACCCATGTCGCGGCTAAAACAGCGCCAACGCTTTGAGCTACAATTGCTATATTTTCTGATCGAATTTGGTAATTTTGTTCTATATGCTGAACAAAATATTGAATGTCTTGAACGCATGCAGAAAAGCTCGGTGCATCTCCTCGTTCACCAGGAGTATTACCGTGACCTCGCGCATCCCAAGCGAAAAAATCAAAATCAGGCAAATTCAATTCATTGACCAAATGCGCCATTCGTCCCGAATGTTCATGGCCACGATGAAATAAGATCACCGCTTTTTTCTTACGGTTGCTTTTTAAACTGCTATTTTCCCAATGTTGATAAAACAAGGATGTTCCATCATGGATCGTAAAGGTATGCTGAGTATTGTTATACATTGTGTTGTTCTCAAAATAATGAATCGACTGACGATCTAAACTGAAATTTATTGTGGGTTGATAATGCTATTTTTAATGCGGTTATAAATCGTAATAAATAATAAAAAGATGGTAATAATCAAAATACTATTGCAGATAAGAGACAATGTATTTAAGCCAACATTCAATATAGAAGAGGTCACGATGATGACGCAGATGATGCTAAATACAAAAGCGCGGTCACTTTTTCCCATTGGACCATCGTAACGACGTTCTTGCCCCACTAATGGCGCCATCACACCGGTATATTCGGCAAGTATGGCGAGAAAACAGGTTAAAATAAGTAATTCAGCTTGAATAAAAGCAAAACAAATTAAACTAAAATAGAGTGCTGAGTCGGAAATCACATCACATAATTCATTATAAAAAGCACCGAGTTTGGATTGTTGGTTGAACTCACGTGCCAGCATGCCATCTATGGCATTGAAGCCCATTCGAATAAGCATCCACACGGGGAAAATCAACAGTAAAATGCCAATACCGTTGTGAGAAAAATAGATATAAATAAAAAATGCCACAGCTAGCGAAATGAACATTGCCAGTAGTGTTACTTGATTTGCTGTAATACCAAGATGATGAAGTGATTTAACCAAAGGTCGAAGCAGGTTTTGAAATGCAGGCTTAAGCTGGTAGATCGAAGGCATATTATTGTTATAGCGGTATGATTTGCATGAATTTTATACGATTGATGCTTAACTTAACAAGAATTTGAATGTTAAAGATTGTCACAGGCCTCAAGATTCGCCTGTATAACGCATTAAGTTTTCTTGTGTAGTACTTGCGACTAATTTTCCATCTTGCCACATTTGTCCATGACTAAGCCCACGTGATTGGGAGGTTCGGGTGGTATTCATGTCATAGAAAACCCAATCATCCACCCGAAAGGCATGATGATAATACATCGAATGATCAAGACTAGTTGCGATGAGTTCAGGAGACAGATAATTTAAACCATGTGTTTTGAGCGCCGCAGAATATAAATTATAGTCTGAATAGTATGCTGCAATGGCCTGATGTATATGAAGTTGGTCAAATTGTGCATCCAAGGCATCATGGAGTTTTAAATATTCTGCATATTGATTTTGATTTAAGACAGAAGTTTGACCGGACGGTGGCAAATCTGTCAGCACGTATTCAATTGGTTTAGATATAAGCTGAAAAGGCTGTAAAAATGTGGATAGATATTCAGGTGAAATAGATGATTGGATTTGCGATTTATAGAATTGCTCTTCTTTGAGCATAATTGGTGGAAACTGTGGGATCAGATCTGGTTCAGGTATTTGATACTCCATACCCGTTTCGTTATTCATATAGGACAACATCACCATATATTGGTTTGCCATGCTGTATGGCGGTCACTTGTCGTGTAGAAAAACTATGGCTATCACGTAAATTTTCGACTTTAAATAAGACGGGCTGATTTGCATGACCCGCAGAAATAAAGTTGGCATGTAAAGAGTGAAGTGGGAGCGTGCAGGTATAGGATGCACTGATTATACTCTGAGCAAGTAATTGTCCACCAAAAATATGGTCACCAAACAGAGGTTTGCTCTGTGCCAAAAAGTAGCCCTGATCTTTGGGCACTACAGTTAATAATTGGATGAGGTCTTGAGTCAGCGTTGTCATATTTTTTTGAAATTTTTGCTTTGTTTAAATGTATTCAACTCAAACTTATTGCACAAGTCATGTTCATGAAAAATATAAAAGTCTTCGCCGGTCTTTCTAGAATAGGCTTATAATCGAGTTTTCCTAGTTGTCCGAATGGAATGACGAAAAAGCAATGACACCTGCATGTAAACTCTTAAAATCTAATAAAATCGACTTTACAATTCATGAATATGATCATGACCCAGAAGCAAAAAGTTTTGGTTTAGAAGCTGCGGAAAAACTTGGTTTAACCGTCGAAGAAGTGTTTAAAACCTTGATGGTTACGGACGATAAAAATTACTTTGTTGCCGTATTGCCTGTGGAGTTTCAGCTGAATTTGAAAAAAGTGGCCACAGCATTTGGCTGTAAAAAACTAAAAATGGCAGACCCAAAAGATGCAGAGCGTTTAACCGGTTATTTGGTTGGTGGTATTAGTCCAGTTGGACAGAAAAAACGCTTAAAAACTGTGATCGATGTTTCTGCACAGAACTTAGCTAAAATCTATGTGAGTGGTGGTAAGCGTGGTTTGGACATTGGTTTAAAACCCGAAGATTTAGCAAAAGTTTTGGGCGCAATCTTTGCTGATGTGATTGATGATTAAATGTGGTTTTTGACTACTTAAATTTAAGTGAATTTAGAGGGAATACCTTCCACTTCAAAATCTATAAAATAACAAAAGCCGCATTGAGCGGCTTTGTGGTTCGATGACGCATCAAGTGTCACGGATTTATTGGACATGGTGCAGCTTTTTATATTCGATATACAGGGTACTAAATTTAGGATTGTAGGCTAAATATGATTATTAGAAGGTATATTTATGGTGCTTCTTGAATTGATATGAGAAATACCGAGCGCGCAGAAATTGATGCCAAATTTGATGTGAAATGAGGGTTGGCAGCTTTGCATATATATATTGATAATGTTGTAAACCAACCATGGGCTGGTTTTTTTTGCATTACATTTGGGATTTGTAATTATCTAAGATAGATTTTCTACCATCAGGAATTGTTTCTATTTCATAGAGCGACTCATATATTTCTTTGTCTTCTGAAAATTTTTTTGAGTCCACAAGCTGCTTTAATTTAGATTTATATTCTGTTTTACCTGCATGGAATAAGCTCGCATAGTAAGCCCATTCTGTTTGATCGTAATAGGGATCATTTTTGGGCATATTATCTAACTGTTTTTTATATAAATTAGCATTGTATAAATAACAGTCTTCAATATCCTTTTTTGGTTTGTTTAAAACTTCAATGAGTAAACATTGAAAATTTTTCATATTGGTTGTTTCTTTTTTTTCTAAAATTGTATTTGTAATAGCAAAGGCTTCTTCATAATTGCCAAGACGCATATTGATGTTTAGTAAAAGGTTATTTCGTTCATTCTCTGAGTTAATTTTAGAAATTTTAGGTAGAATTTTTTTGAGCTTTTGATTGGTTATTTGAGGGTCTAACTCACTTTGAGATTGAATTAGTATCTGATTATATTCATTGATGATTTCTTTACTTTCTGGAGAAAGCTCAGCATCAACTTTAGTTGCTGAACTTTGTGCAAGGGGGGGGGCTGTTTCACTTGAATTACCACAAGCTGAAAGTGGAAGGATTGATAGTAATAATGGAAATATTATTTGTTTCATTAGTTTACACGCTTAGCTGCTGAATTTAGTTTAAAAGTATATTTCTTATATGGAGGAATAGGGGTTACGTATCCCACACTATCTGCTGGTTTCACTGTGTATCCTAATGTTAATTCAACCTCAACGAGTTGTAAGTTTGGCTCTGGTAAAGTGATATCGCAACTTCCAAGCGGTGCTTTCTTTTCATCTGTATCCCAAATTCCTTTTCCAACTGTTAATTTAGTTAGTAACACACTAAGCAGACAAGTTCCTTCTGCTAATACAGTCATGACTCCTGCCATTGGAAGTAGTTGTAAGCTCACTTGGAAACAGGTGGGCTTTTTTGTTATTTCCGTTTTAGCTTTGAATAACGAAAATCCATGAAGTTGCAGAAGCAAAATTTAGTAAAACTTCATGTTTAGAGGCTCATTCATTAATAGTGCTTAATTATATTTAAATGTAAAAATACCTATAAAAAATAGGTATTTAAAATCCGACTAGAACAGTTGTATTTTAATTTAAAAGCTGTAATTTGAAAGAGCGATCTAATAAAGAGACAACAAAATGCCTTATTCAAATACTAAAGCGATTATTGAGCAAATCTATAATTTTGTATTAGAAAAACATGGTTTAGCGTCTAAAAGTCGATTTATGCAGTTATCGATTTTTTTTAAAGAATTACATGAAGGGGATGAGTCAAAATTTACCGCAGATAGGTCTTTTTATTACAAAGGAATATTTAACAACAGAGAAAAAAGTGTATTTGCGAATGCTGCGCCAGACTTTTTTGATAAGCACAAGTTTTTGGATTGGGTTGTTAAATCAATTGATTGATTTCAACCCAATCGTTTGAGTACATATTCATCATTCATGCTGTATAGCCAGTCTGAATAGAAGATATGGATCAGAAATCAGTAGGTGTTTGTTATGAAATACATGCTTATAGTCAATAAAGATGCATGATCAGTATGATGCCAGTAAAGTCTTCAATGATTAAAATTTAACTGCACATTTCGTTCTTTGATTTAAATAAAAGCTTGGTTCAAAGCAGAATATAAAAACCCATGTAAAAGACATGGGTTTTTAGTTTAAGTTGCACAATGTGATAATTTGGCTAAAAAATAAACAATTCGATTCATTTGTTCTATGCTAAATGAGAAAATTATCATTTAGTTCCATTTCAGAAAATTGTATAAATAAAAACAGAAAAGTTCATATCAAAAAAATTAATTTTTAAATACATAGAGATAAGACCAAATTTGCAAGCCGGTAGCAAATCTTCACAAAAATGCAATTATTAACAATAATGATTATCATTAACATAGTTTCACGCTGGCCAGCGTACTAAGCATGACTTGCACAGTTAAAGAAACATAATTACATGACAAAGCTTGGAAAAGCTTAAAAATAGAGGATATGGTCAGATGAAAGAGCTTGCTAATCGCTTGGCGATGCAGCATCTTGTCAATGCATACTCACAAGAAACCGGTAAAGGTATTTTGCTGGAAAAGTATCAACAGAATTCATCACAATTGACGTTTAGCCAAGGCTTGACGTTGTTATGCATCCCTTTAGATTGCATTCAATCACAGTTATTTGTACCACTATCTTATGTCAGCCTTGTTGGTAGACATCGTCTTGCAGATCTCCCATACGTTTTTAATAAAGGACAGAAACTGTCATTTAGTATCACCGCGATCGCGAGTTTATTGCTTGAACAGCTCGTACAAGAGTCAGGTTATACACTGGATGCTTCATCATTATTAGAGCGTTGGATCGAAAGTCGTGAAGCGCTTACACAATTTTTGACACTACGTGAACATGATTTAGAGGCCTTGGTCCAAGCGGAACAAAGTTTCATTGAATCAGAACAGGCCTTAATTTTAGGGCACAGCATGCATCCTGCACCGAAAAGTCGGGTTGGTTTTGTGCATGAAGATTGGGAAAGGTATTCGCCAGAAGCCAAAGGTCTAAGCCAACTGCATTATTGGTTGGTAGCTCCAGAATATATTCAAGAAGGTTCAGCTTTAGATCAAGCTGTATCAGCGCAATTGAAAAGCGAATTGCAATGGCATTTATCAGAAACAGATCAAGCGCTACTGAATGCTTATTCGCATTATAAGTTATTGCCTTTGCATCCTTGGCAAGCACGTTATTTACAGTCAAAAACATGGTTTAAAAACTTAAAAACCAAATTAAAAATTATCGATTTTGGCGAGAAAGGTTGGGCATTTTCCCCAACAACTTCGGTACGCACCATGGCAAGTTTTGCAGCGCCGTGGATGTTAAAACCGTCACTATCTGTAATGATCACCAATTCAATCCGAGTCAATCTTGCCAAAGAATGCCACCGTGGTGAAATGACCCATCGACTTTGGCATTCAAGTCTTGGTGAGCGTATTTTACAGCAATGCCCAACGCTCAAAGCGGTGAATGATCCTGCTTGGATGGCATTGAGTATAGATGATGAAATCGTCGAAGAAACTATTTGTATTTTCCGTGATCAGCCTTTCAGTGAAAAGCAGCAGGTGAGTTGTATTGCATCATTGTGCCAAGATCATCCTGCACAGCCCAAAAACCGTTTTAATGCCTTATTTGAACAAATCGCAAAACAACAACCTGAACTTGATCAAAGCGCCATTGTGATCAATTGGTTTAAACAATTTTTGGCAATTAGTCTGAAACCACTGATGTATATGTACCATCAATACGGAATGGCTTTTGAATCACATCAGCAAAATGTCTTACTTGAGCTTGAACATGCAATGCCTAAATATCTATGGCTGCGCGACAATCAAGGCTTTTACTATATCGAAGAACTTGCAGGTGAGGTCTTAAGCGCATTTCCAGAGTTGCAAGAAAAAGCGCATGCCGTGGGTTCCAAAGCCTTTGTCGATGAGCGCTTTAGCTATTATTTCTTTGGTAATACTTTATTCGGCATTATCAATGCAATTGGTGCAACTGGATATGTCACAGAGCAAGTGTTGATATCGATATTGCAAAATGAACTGTTGGACTTACATCGGGCATATCCAGAAAGTTCATTGATTCATTCATTACTTTATCAGCCGACCTTGCCGTATAAGGGCAATCTGTTGACACGCTTGTATGAGCTGGATGAATTGATTGCCCCAGTCGATCAGCAATCGGTTTATGTACAGTTGCCAAATCCTTTATGTGTGGAACAGAAGGATGTGCAATATGCTTGATTTTATTGGGATAGGCTTAGGGCCATTTAACCTCAGTTTGGCGAGTTTGCTACATAAGCAAAATCATTTGCAGTATCAATTTTTTGAAAAGAAACCACAGTTCGACTGGCATGCGGGTATGCAATTGCCCAATACTGTGCTGCAAGTACCGTTTATGGCCGATCTGGTTTCCATGGTCGATCCAACCAGTCCTTTTAGTTTTTTAAACTATTTAAAGGCACAGCAGCGTTTATACAAATTCTATTTTTTAGAACAAGCGCAGATTCCTAGACGTGAATATAACCATTATTGTCAATGGGTTGCAGACCAACTAGAGCATATTCAATATCAATCAACCGTAAAAGCCATTTATGCCCAAGAGCAAGGCTTTGAGGTCATGGTTGAGCAAGATGGACGTTTTAGACGTTATCAATGTCGAAATCTGGTCATTGGTTCGGGCAATATTCCGCATTTACCACAGTGTCTAAAAGACATACAACAGCAATATCCGGAGCGCTGCTTACATTCTGCAAATTATTGCAATGCAGCGTTAAATCACTTGAAAGGGAATGTGGTTGTACTGGGATCAGGCCAGTCTTCGGCCGAAGTCTTTATGGATTTGTTTGATCGTCAATATATGCAGGATCAAACCACAACAGCGCAGTTTAAATTGCATTGGCTGACTCGTTCTAATGGGTTTTTCCCGATGGAATATGCACCGCTGGGTTTAGAGCATTTTAGTCCAGATTATACCGCGCATTTTTATCAACTAAGCCCCGAAAATAAAGCCGAACAACTGAAGCAACAAGGCTTGTTATATAAGGGCATCAGTGCAAAAACCATCCGTGATATTTACCAAAAACTATATCACCGGAGCATTGGTCAAAATATTCAACAGACGCATTTACATGCTCAGGTGGGTTTGGTTGCTGCTGAGCCGCATGGTGCGGGCATCCGTTTGCAGTTTCAGCATAAAGTCACGGCAGAACAATTCTATCTGGATGCGGACTTTGTCGTGGCTTCAACGGGATATCACAGTCCCGAGTGGCAATATCTCAAATATCTAAAACCACTGATCCAGTGTGATGAATTCGGTCATTGGAAAATCAGCCAGGACTACCGAGTACAGCATGACGCTGTCGGTGAAATTTTTGTTCAAAATCAGGAAATGCACAGTCACGGTGTCGGTACACCAGATTTAGGACTTGGTGCTCACCGTGCAGCGGTCATTGCCAATCAATTATTGGGTTTTAACTTATACGATTTAGGTGATCAAGCGCAAAGTTTCCAACATTTTTCACCCAGTGAAAATGCTGAAATGCACAGTATGGGCATTGTAAAGAAATCAGCGCCAACCAATATCCAAAGACCATTTTCCGTAAAAAAAACCATTGCCAACTATGCAATGAACCGCAATACAACAATGCCGAATAAGCAAGAACAGAATGCGGTTAAACTCGAGAAATTATAATGACATTTGCAAAATTACAGATAAATCAAACGCAGTGGCGCCGTGCAGGGCAAAGACTGATTGAAATGGCGATTGCTGAATTTTTATATGAAGAAATTATTCAGATTCAGCCAGTGGAAAATAACACATGGCAACTCAATCTGGATGACAAAACGTATCAATTTGAAGCGACACAGTTTCTGCTTGGGCATTGGCGTATTGTTGAAGGGAGCGTTCGAGATTTAGGTGATTCGACAGCACAGCCCGCATGGAATCTGCATGAATTTATTCGTGCCTTTTCAACTCAAGCTGAGGTGAAACCTTTTACCAAGGCCTATTTGATTAAAGAAATGAACAATACATGGTTGGCTGAAGCACATGTTTTTGATGAACAGAGATTGCTAAGTCAGGCTGTGCTGTCAGCACCGCACTATCAAATTGAAGGCATGTTGCGTGGACACCCATGGCTCATTATGAGTAAAGGCCGTATGGGTTTTGGCTATGATGATTATTTAAGCTCCGCACCAGAGATTTCTCCAACAGTCAAAGTCTTGTGGTTAGCTGTTCATCGTGATTTAGCTGAGTTTCGTTCGACCGAGGCTTGGGATGCGCAAAGTTTATATCGCCATGAATTGAACTCAGCGCAATTACACGATTTTCAACAGCAATTAGCGGACAAAGCCTTAGATGCTGCTGAATATTACTTTATTCCTGTACATGCATGGCAATGGCATCAGTGGTTAATCCCGACCTATGCCAATGAAATCGTCGATAAGCGCATTGTCGAATTGGAGATTGGACAAGATGATTATGTGCCAATGCAATCAATTCGTACCTTATGCAATACCAGTCATCCTGACCGTCATTATGTGAAGTTACCTGTCAGTATCTTTAATACGGCGGTATATCGAGGGTTGCCTTCAAAACGAAATTTGGCTGCACCTGCGGTGACCGCTTGGCTGAAGGACATTCAACATCATGATGCAGACCTGCAAAAAACACAGGTGGCATTTTTGGGCGAAATTGCGAGTCTCACTTTGCAACAGCCATGTTTTGATCAGATAGACGGTGCGCCTTACCAATTTAAAGAATTGTTTGGTTGTTTATGGCGTGAAAGTGTCGAGCCATGTATTGGTGAACACCAGTTAGCACTTTCCCAAGCAGCATTGTTGCATCGAGACATAAATGGTCGGTCTATTTTATCCGTGTTGATTGAGGCTTCAGGTTTTACCCCTTTGCAATGGCTGAAACGTTTTGCTGAAGTTTGTGTAACACCGCTACTGATTTGTTTATACAAATATGGTTTGGCTTTTTCTCCCCACGGTGAAAACACCATGTTGATCCATGAAAATGGCTTACCGAAAAAAATGGTGCTGAAGGACTTTATTGATGATGTCAATTTAGTTGATGAAGATTTTCCTGAACTCGAAAATTTACCAACTGAAGGGCAAATTTTACTGCGCCATCCTGCTGAAGAACTTAGTCACTTTATCTTTACAGGTTTGTTCATGGTGCATTACCGCTATATCTCTAATGTCTTCCTTGAAGATTATCCACAGCATACAGAACTTGAGTTTTGGCAAACCATCTCCACCGTGATTGACGAATTTCATCAGGCACATCCTGAATTGGCAGATCGTATTGAAAAATTCAGTATGTTCCGTCCACGTTTCGAGAAAATTTGTCTGAACCGTGTTCGACTGTTTACCACCAGTTATAACGACGAAGCAGAACGACCAGTACCTGTATTTTTAGATCCTATTGCAAACCCTGTGAGTCCAAGCACTTTAAATCAGTGGGCGAAACAACAGCATACCGCCGAACAGAAAACGACAACTAATCGTATTGCGTCATAAACAGATTTTTGAGCTAAGAACAGAAAAGATTAAACAAATTTAAAGGACGACATCATGACAACGTTATCACGACAACTACCTGATTTTTATGAATACCATGAGAATGAGACGCAATACTACTTACGACAAATGCAATATCCAGAAGATATGGCTTTGGTTCATAAATGGATGCATGAACCGCATGTTATTCCACAGTGGCAGCTCAATAAGTCAGAAACTGAACTAAAAGTGTATTACGAAAAAATGCTGGCAGATGATCATCACCGAATTTTGATTGTAGGAGTCAATGGTGAAGATGTGGGCTACACAGAGATTTACGAGGGAAAACGGGATCGTTTAGGTTTGTACTACGACGGTGATGAGCTTGATCTAGGTTGGCATTTGTTATTTGGTGAAAAGTCCGTTTTTGGTAAAGGCTATTTACGTCCTGTCATGCGTTTATTGAGTTTTTATATCTTTGAAAATGCCGCATCAGCCAAGATTGTGGGAGAGCCTGATCATAGTGTGAAGCCTTATGCCGTCGTGGTTGAAGACATGTGCTATGAAGCACAGCGCCTAATCCCAATGCCTGAAAAGACCACCATGTTGTATTACTGCTTTAGAGAAACATTTTATTCAAAATTTGGTCATTACTTAAACGACTCCAAGGCATTTCAGCATCAGCAACTAGCTAAGGCGGTGTCATGAGTTATCGCTGCACCCACATGCACATACTGGACATGCGCTTTTCAGCGCATGTTTCAGTGGAAGAGTTTGAACAATGGTTGACTCAAGTTGAGCGCTTTTTTCTGAAAAGTCAGCCCTTTGTTTTGGTTATGCAAACGGCTGAGGGAACGACTTTTCCTGAAGAATATCGGCAAATACAGGCCGTTTGGTACAAGAAGTTTAAACATCTCTTTTTTCAATATTGTTTGGGTCTGGTGCGTATTGCGCAAGATCCAGATGACTTCAAACGTTTAAATACACCCGCGCTGCATGCAGCGTGGCGTGTGCCTTATTACGTTTCATTAGAACAGTCTGATGCGCTGCAATGGGCAGTGCAGAGGTGGATATGCAACAACACCCAAGAAAATTAAATCATGCAATTTCACCATCTCAAATTTCAGTCCTGAGTTTGAGCGTCGTGATTATTTTGTACTTAGCACATGCATTGCCTTTGTATTTTTACAATGTGGCTTTGCCTGCCATTTTACGACATCAAGGGGTAGATTTACGCTGGATCGGCATGTTATCGCTGCTTTATATTCCATGGGCATTCAAGTTTTTTTGGGCGCCTTGGATCGATCAGCTCTATGTCAAAAAACTCGGTAAACGTAAAACATGGCTGTTGTTTACGCAAATCGCATTGGTACTGGGGGTACTGGTTTTAGCCTTTACGCAGTTTTCTTATGGGCTGACTTTATTTGTCATTGTTGGTTTATGGATTTCAACGTTTGCGGCAACGCAAGATATTGCGATTGATGGTTATACCGTAGAGAAATTTACCGAAGGCAATTACCGTCTGGGCAGTATGGCACAGAGTATTGGGGTGGCCGTCGGTAGCATGCTTGGTGGCGCTGCAACTTTATGGATTTACCAATATTGGGGTTGGCAGTCAGCGCTCACAACTTTAGCGCTGCTGACATTTTTAACCATGTTTGCTGTGTTTTTTATTCAAGAAGAACCACAAACTCAAATTGCCAAAGCCAAACCAAGCCTACGACAAGCGTTTAAACGACCTGCGATTCGTTGGGCCTTGCTGCTCATCGTTTGTTATCGCGTGGTGGAAGCACCCGCTATGGCAATGCTGAATCCCATGTTGATCGATCAAAAATGGTCACTGTCTCAGATCGGGGTGTTGATGTCTGTGGTCGGTGCCGGTGTCGGTCTGATTGCAGCTGTTAGTGCAGCTGTATTGCTGAAAAAAATCAAAGCGACGCAATTGTTGGTCTGGGCAGGATGGTTACGTACATTGCTATATGCCGTCATTGGGGCAGCCGTTGTATTGGAGTGGTTGAATCAATGGCATCTGCTTTTAGGTCTATTTGTCGTGTTGATGCTAGCCATTCGTTATATCGCCATGACATCACTCTATGCCTATTTCATGCAGACCAGTTCTAAAGAACAGGCAGGTACCGATTTCACCATATTAGTTTGCTTTGAATTGCTCGTTTACTTTATTGGCGGCGCATTTTCAGGCTTTCTCGCAAAATCATTAGGCTATGGACATTTTTACTTGGTACTGGCAATCGGCTCCGCGATCAGTGTCTTAATTAGTCAATGCATTGTTTTAAAAACACAAAATTTAAAAACTCAAACACTTCCGACTCAATCGGAACTCTAAGAAATGGAAAAGAATATGAAACGTTTAGCTCTACCGATGCAAATGACTTGTCTCAGCCTTGCAATTTGTACTCAGCTTTATGCGCAAGACGTCACATCAGACACAGCACAAAATGCTGCGGTCGAAACGCAAACTGCAGAAGCTACTAAAATGGCACCGATTGTCATGACGGCGACCCGTTCTGCGAAAAGCATTGCCGATATTGCGGGTACGGTATACAGCATTCCCAAAGAAGAAATTGAAAAACAAGCCAATGCTGGTAAAAGCACAGCTGATATTGTCGGTTTATTGGTGCCATCACTGACTCCTTCAAGTGGTACAACGTCTAACTATGGGATGACCATGCGTGGACGTGTGGTGCAATACATGATTGATGGTGTGCCGCAAACGGGATATCGTGATGGATCTCGACAACTGGCAAGTATTAGCCCGTCGATGATTGAACGAATTGAAGTGGTCTCTGGCGCAAGTAGTATTTATGGTTCAGGTGCGACAGGCGGTATTATCAATATCATCACCAAACGAGGTGGATCGGAACCGCTGAGTTTTGAAACAAAAGTCGGTGTCACTTCTGGTAATAACTTTAAGTCTGATGCGCTGGCTTATGAAGCTGCACAAACCATGAATTTTAATCAAGGCAATTTACGCGGAACTTTAGGTGCAAGCTATACCAAACGTGGTGAAATACAAGATAGTCATGGCAATCGTATTGGGCCTGAAATTGCGCAAACAGACCGCCAAGATACCGACACTTTAGATCTAAATGGTCGTGTCAGTTGGAAAATTGCCGATGGTCAAACGCTGAGTTTCGGTGCGCAATATTATAATGATGAGCAAGATAGTGACTATGGCCCTGACTATGGTCCAAATTTAAATGCGCTGCGCTCACAGCCCGTGGGTGGCAAGCTGCCATTGTCATTAAATGCGGTAAAAGGCTTACAACTTGCTGAACAACCACAAACTGAACGCTACAGCATCAGTGCACAATATGAAAATCAAGATATTTTAGGCCATCGTCTAAACGCTGAAACCTATTATCGAAATGAAAAAGCGCGTTGGTTCCCATCTGCACGTCAAATGGCACCTGAACTCTTCTTGGTGTATCAGTCAGAAACCGATATTGATGTGTTAGGCGCACGTGTTGCTCTACAAAAAGATCTTAACTTAAATGGTCGTGAACTGGGGCTAACCTATGGTGTGGATTATGAAAATGAAAAAGATCAACAAAATATCCAAATGTATGACAGCGCAACGTTTATTCAAAGTAATGGTTTGAGTTATCAGCCGTTTAACTACTATGCCTTTGGCCCAGATGTTGAAACAGAAAAACTTGGGGTATTTGCCCAAGCGCAATATGAATTAACCGACCAACTTGGCTTACAAGCTGGCATTCGCCATGAACGTGTAGAAAGCGATGTCGATTCATCTGTGCCTTATATGGAAGCCATTACTGCAGATTTAACCCCAGGCTATGTGGCGAAAACACTGAATGGCGGCAATGTAAAACATGATGCAACGCTGTTTAATGTTGGCGCGGTGTATCACTTAACTGATGCACAGCAAGTGTTTGCCAATTTCTCACAAGGTTCAAACTTGCCCGATGTGCAACGTATGCTGCGTGATGTGCCAGCAAATTCTGTGATTAATAGCCAAACCATTGACCCGATTAAAGTCAATAACTATGAACTCGGTTGGCGTGTACAAAATGCCGGTGGTTTAAATGCAGGAGTGACAGCTTTTTATAATGACTCAGATAAAAGCCTGAAATTTGGTGCGCCGAATTACACCATTGATGTTATTGATACCGATGAGCGTATCTATGGTGTCGAAGCCAATGCCAGTTATGAAGTTCAACCAAATTGGACGGTTGGGGGCACAGTTGCATATACCACGGGCCAATTTAAAAATACCCAAGGTGACTGGCAAGAGTTGGATGCTATTCGTGTAGCACCTTTAAAAGGAACAGCATTTTCAGAATGGCAGTTTGATAATGACATGAGCCTACGTGTTCAAGCTTTAGCGATTGGCGGTACAGACAAAGCCCAAAAAGACGCTGTGAAATATGGATCTGCTCCAGCAGCGGCAATTAAAGGCTTTGCAACGATGGACGTGATTGCCAATGCAAAAGTAGGACCGGGTAATGTGGGCTTTGGTGTCTACAACGTGTGGAATACGGATTATAAATCGGTATACAGCCAGTCGGTTGAAACTGTCTATGGCCCAATTTCTAGCCTAGCTGCTCAAGGTCGTACCTACGGTTTAAGTTATACGGTGAAATACTAATTTAACTCCTGAATCGGGTTTAAAGCACGGTATCGTGACTTACAAAATAGAGGTGGCTTAAGTCACCTCTATTGTTTATAACGTAGCCATTAAAAATGGATAACAAAAATAATGGATCGAAATAACAAACTGTTTATTGCCGCCAGTCTTGCCAATGGTGCAAGTTTCTCGATGATATTGCCGCTGTTGGCGCCATTGGTTCGTGAGTTAAAACTTACTGAGCTACAAGGTGGCGCGATGGTTTCCGTCGGTGCGCTGCTGATGGCTGTCGGTGCCATTTACATTTCAAAAAATCAATCTAAGTTTTCGATTTATCAACTCTTGAGTATCGGTTTTGTGGGCATGGCTGTGACATGGGGGCTATTTACAGCCGTGTTGATGTATGGCCTTACTGTTCATATAGGGATGTTGCTGCTATTTAGTTTATTAATGTTGTCACGCGCAGCGACTGGGGTATTTATGGCGATGCCACAGATTGCCTTGCAAACTTATGTGATGACCCGTTTTAGCAATGAGCAGCAGCGTTCACAAGCAATGTCAAAATTCGGTGCATTAAATAGTGCAGGCGTGATCATTGGTCCATTTCTAACCACCTTGCTGCTGGGCTTTGGTGGAATCATGACGCCGCTTTGGGCAGCAATCATTATTTTAGCGTTGATTTCTGTGGTCTTGGTGTTCAGCTTTGACCGACATACCGAACAGCATAGCGTTGAAAAGCTAGTGACAGAAAAGCATGAGGCAGCATCTACGGATTTGAGCATTCAGCAATGCTATCCATGGTTAATGTTGGGATTTAGTCTCTATCTTGCCATCGTGACCGTAAATTTAACGGCCGGGTTTTATATTCAAGACCGCTTTAATATGACTGCTGCAGAAGGCGCAGTGCATTTTGCAGAATGTTCTCTTGTCGTCGGTATTGCTTTGGTGATTATGCAAACGCTGATTTCTAAGTATTTAAATTGGTCCGTATATCGCTTACTGTGGGTTGGGCTGTTTAGCATGGCAGTAGCCTTGCTGATTTCGGTTTTCACCAATGAATTACGGATATTTCAAGCCACGTACCTGTTATATGGTATATCGGTAGCATGTTTAATCCCTGCATTTACAACGGGTGCAGCGCAAACGGCGCCCAGTGCGTTACAGACTAAGGTGGCAAGTTGGTGTACAGCCACTCAGGCTTTGAGTTTTGTTGTCGGGCCACTGATTAGTACGGGTTTATACCAGTGGCACAAAGAATTTCCGTATTATTTTTTATTTTTAGTGATGCTTGGTTTAATCGTATTCTTTTTATTTCAAACCAAAACTCAAACCGTGAAGCGAGTAACTGAGTGAAATATGCAGAGACTTGTATACTTACTTCAATAGGTCGGTGTGAAGATAGGCCTATCCTGACAACAGTGGGTTTTGATTACATGATGTTACTTAATCAGCGATTGATTTTACAAAATAGATTTTAAAAGCAAGCTTTTTGATTAAAAAATAACCACAATTGTTTCATTAATTCTCAAAGTACTGAATCAATAGTTTTCTCCGTTATTCTTTTCACATAAAAAATAACGGAGGTTAAATGCTTAAATTTAATAATGATTTGGTTCTGGGCGCCATTTTTGATATGGATGGAACAATGTTTGATACTGAACGTTTACGGTTTCAAACATTGAAACAGGCATCTCTTGAATTGACCGGTGTTGAGTTTTCCGAATCGTATCTGATGAATTGTTTGGGGTTAAGTGCACAAAGCGCGCATCGATTGGCCCAAGCTGAATATGATGAAAACATTCCATACGCAGATATTCGCAAACTCGCAGATGAATTAGAGTTGGAGCATGTTCGTCAGTTTGGTGTACCGATCAAAAAAGGCTTGGTTCAAGTATTAGAACGCTTACGTAAGTCAGGACTGAGGATGGCCGTGGCAACATCGAGTCGCCGTGCAATCGCAGAAGAGTATCTCATCAATGCCAATGTGTATAAGTTCTTTGATGTCTTAGTCTGTGGCGATGAAGTTGAAAATGGTAAGCCACATCCTGAAATATTTATGCGTGCTGCCGCAAAGCTGAATTTAAATCCTGCTGATTGTTTGATGTTTGAAGACTCGGAAAATGGTGTGACTTCGGCCTTTGACGCTGGCGGTATTACCGTACTGTTTAAAGATATTAAATCGCCCAATCAAAACATGCTGTCCAAAGCCAAATATTATTATGAATGTATGTATGACTGTTTGACGGAACTTGACCCGTTCACTGCGCATTTAGAGATGCCGCATGTGCAAGAGGCTTTTCCACAAACCCTTAATCAGCTCACTGTTGGTATTCATGGTTTTGGGGCGATTGGTGGTGGTTATTTAGCACAAATTTTGTCGCATTGGGATGGTTATACACGCCCGAAAAAAATTTATGCATCGACTCGTAACCCTTTATATCGCTCTGCGGTCAATGCATTTGGTACCTATTGTATTCGCTATGGTCAATTGTCTTATGACGAACGCATTGAAAACATGGCAGTCATTGATGCTGAAAATATTCAGCAGATGCAAGAGATGTACACAGAGTCAAGTTTGGTTGCCATCTGTTTGCCTGAAAAAGCGATTGCAGAAGAGGCCAAAACCATTGCACAAGGCCTGTATGCACGACATATTGCACATGATGAGAAAGCCATCGAACCTCTAACGATGCTGATCATTTTGAACAAAGTCGGAGCAAAACAATTATTAATGTCACATTTAAAACAGGCTTTAACTGAGCTTGCTGGAGCGGTTGTTGCAGAGAAAATCATGCAACAACACTATTTTTGCGATACCGTGGTCAACCGCATGGTGTCTAAGTTAAGTGACCAAAACTTATATCGTCAGCTCCGTATAAAATATAATATCTTCAAACAATTTCAATTGGATGAAGTTGAAGTGGATGCTCAATTAGACTTAGAAGATGCGACGAAATTAAATCCTGATCAGGAACGTCAAGCCACTTTATATGTTGAGGATATGCGCCGAAATTTCCACCCAAGTCATATATTGCAAAGCATGGATTTAATTTTATTTAACGCAGAATCTGACATGCCGATCTATGTAGAAAATAACAGTCCTTTGTTAGAAAAAATGCGTCAAATGATTTTGGTCGATCATATTGAAGATATTCAGCTAATCAAAAATCGCTTATGGAATGGCGTACATGCCATGTTGGCTTGGCAATCTGCACTGTTCAATCATCAAACCATAGGTGTGGCACTTGCAGATCATCGTGTTGATCAATTTATGCATGAACTCATTGACGAGGTGCAGGCTGGTTTAGCACGATGCTTACCAAATCGTGCTTTTGATCTAACACGACTGGCAGAAAGCTTTATAAACTCTTGTGAACATGCGTATAAAGATCCATGTGCGCGTGTGGCACGAGATCCTTTACGTAAACTTGCAATTAATGAACGAGTGTTGGGCTCGTTGGCGACCAATGTGAAATATGGACTGGAGACAACACATCTACAACAAGGGATTGTCTATGGTTTGATGTATGCCGTGAGTGTAAATCAATGTACGATGGATCAGGCTATCAACTTTATCCAGTTGCAATTTTCAGAACTGAAAAAGACCAACGAGCTTGAACAACTGGAACGTATTGAACAGATTGAGGCCAATGTAATGATACAGTTGCAGCATTTTTCTGATCAGTCCACAGAGCAGTTTACATCTTGGAAAAACCATGCTGTAACGCAAGATCAGAAAGATACTGCGAAATTTGCCTAAAATATAATGCTTATCTGTGCGCAATGTATATTGAATCAAAATGCTGAGTATGACTCGGCATTTTTTTCTTACAAAGAAGCTTTAGATGAATGAATTTCAGCTTTAAATGAATATTACTAAATCAAAATTGGGCAAAGTCTGTTTTGATTCATGCTTTAATAAAGCAGATTAAATTTAAAGTGATTTATCTGTGTTTTTAAAACCCTCAATGCAAGTCGTACCGACGCTCAATCAGGATTATCCCGATTGGCATCAAGGTCGTCAGCACTATGCTTTGTGGTATATAGAAATACAGGATCCTGAATTATTGGCGTATCTCGCAGCACTTCGAGCGCAGTTTTCAGATCTTTTATACACGCCAAATACGCGCCAATTTCATATTACCGTGTTTATTTGTGGCTTTATTGAAGAGTTAAATAAAACCCAATTAATCGATCATTCTGAACAACGATGGAATGATAATTTCTCAGCAGATGAGTTGGCACTGCATCAACAACAACTTCGACAGTTATCGCTATCTAATATTCGGCTACGTACAGGTCAGATCCATAGCTTTCAAAGCGCACTGTTTATTGAAATTTTGGATTTAGATCGTAAGTTTGATCATCTACGTCAAGCTTTCAATGTAAGCTCGAATGAAATTGCACCGATCGAATATTGTCCGCATATTACATTGGGCTTGTATAAACAGGCATGGAATAGCGATGATATTTTTGAAAGAATCCAACAAATTGAACAGCACAGCTTTGATTTTGAAAGCGAGCAACTGACTTTGGGTCATTATCAGGCTCAAGTACTACAAGGGGCATTAAGTCCTTATTATCAACATCAGTTCAGACAAAATATAGAGATGGCACAGTCATGATTCATTTCATTTTGGGTGGGGCACGTTCAGGTAAGAGCCGACTTGCAGAACAAAAAGCCAAAGAAAGTGCTCAAGCCGTCATCTATGTGGCTACAGCACAAGCATATGATGAGGAAATGCAGGAGCGAATTCAGCATCATCAAGCTGACCGTCCTAACTATTGGGGGCTGATTGAAGAGCCTCTATATTTAGCCGACCGCTTAGTTGAAATAGACCAAGCGCATCAAACCATTCTTATCGATTGTTTAACGCTGTGGATGAGTAATGTATTGCTGCATGAACAAGCAGACTTTCAACAGCATCAATGCCAAAAATTACTTAAGGTGCTGCCAACATTAAAATCAGACATTATTTTAGTCAGTAACGAAACTGGACTAGGCGTTGTTCCCATGGGACAAATCAGTCGAAAATTCGTCGATGAATCTGGGCGCTTACATCAACAAATTGGTCAAATTGCTGACCATGTGGTGTTTTGTGTTGCAGGTTTTCCAATAATCTTAAAAGGAGATAAAGCATGAACTGGTGGCAAGAACCCTGTCAAAATCCGAGTATCGAAGCTAAGCAACAGGCGGTAAAACACCAGTTACAGCTAACTAAACCTACGGGCTCACTTTCAGAACTTGAAAATGTAGCGGTGCAACTTGCATCATTACAAAACACAGATCAGCCCAATATCGATTTCCCATGGATCACCATCTTTGCAGGTGATCATGGCGTGATGGAAGAAAATATTTCGGCCTATCCTCAAGCTGTCACACGCCAAATGCTACAAAACTTCACGACCGGTGGTGCATGTATTAGTGTCATTGCACGTGAGTATCAAGCCAAACTACAAGTGATTGACTGTGGTTCGGTAGGTGACGCTTATGAATATGCAGGGGTAGAGCGCTACTGTATTGCAGCGGGTACAGCAAATTTTGCTAAAACTGTTGCGATGAGCGAATCACAATGTATTGAAGCGATGAATCTCGGCCGTAAAAGTGTTGAAGATGCTATCGCTGCAGGTGCGTCAATTTATGTCGCAGGAGAAATGGGCATTGGCAATACCTGTTCTGCTTCTGCTGTTGCATGTTTTTTATTTAATGAGCCGGCCGAAAAACTGACAGGTGTTGGTACAGGTATTCGTGCTGAACAATTGGCACATAAGAAACAAGTGATTGATCAAGCTTTAGCTTTACATCAGGACTATGTCGGCCAAGATGTCTTTAAAGCTCTATGTGCTGTAGGTGGTTTGGAAATTGCCGCGATGGTTGGAGCGTACATTCGCTGTGCGCAATTGGGTCTGGCAATGGTCGTGGATGGATTTATTAGTACGGTTTCTGCCTTGGTCGCTGTTCGTTTAAATCCTGCTGTACGTGAGTGGATGCTTTTTGGTCATCAATCGGCTGAATATGGGCACCAACGTTTACTCCAAGCCCTTGAAGCTGAACCACTTTTGAAGTTGAATTTACGTTTAGGTGAAGGTAGCGGTGCCGGTGCGGCATTAGGTTTAATTCGTTTGGCATGTCGTTTACATAACAACATGGCAACTTTCGCGCAAGCTGCTGTGATTGGTGAAAAAGTTTAAATGGAACATTTCCGTTTAGATATATTGCGTCATGGTGAGACTGAACTGAGCCATACCTTACGTGGCTCTACAGATGATACTTTGACGCAAAAAGGTTGGCAGCAGATGCAGCAGACCATAGATGATGTATTGAACGTCATACATACACACGGTTTAGCGAACTGGGATGTCATCATCACTTCTGACTTACAGCGCTGCCGTTTATTTGCTTTAGATTTGTCTCAACAACTCAAATGTCCAATGTTTGAAAATGCGAAGTTTCAAGAAATGCATTTTGGCGACTGGGAAGCGGTATCAACCAAGCATATCTATGAAAACACCCCAGAGTTACTCGGACAGTTTTGGCAAAGTCCTAGCACATTTACGCCACCGAATGCAGAAAGTCTTCAACAATTTCAACAAAGGATCTTAAGCGGTCTAGATGAGCTAGTCTTGCAGGCTCAACAGCATCATTGGCAACGCGTTTTATTGGTTTCCCATGGTGGCGTGATTAAATTATTAAAATGTATGGCACAGCAAAGTCATTTAGATGATTTATTAAAAATGACGGCTGAATTGGGACAATTAAATTCATTCATTGTGCAAAATCGTGCAAATATTCGTCTTTTGGAGCAAAGAGAATGACACCTTTTTGGATTGCTCTACAGTTTCTCACGACTTTCCCGATTCAACTTAAAGCGATGCCATCGAAACAGCAAAATGGACAGTCTTTGTTGTTTTATCCTATGGTGGGATTGTTGATCGGTGGCATTCTTGCCTTGCTTGCTTTTATATTTCACAGCCTGCCAATCATCTTACTCGGCAGTATTTTGCTGGTAGTTTGGATTTGGCTCACAGGTGGATTACATCTAGATGGTTTAGCTGATACGGCAGATGCATGGGTCGGTGGCTTTGGTGATGCCGAGCGTACACTTAAAATCATGAAAGACCCTGCATGTGGGCCGATCGGTGTTTTGAGCCTCGTCGTGATTTGCTTACTCAAATGGTCGGCACTTTATGTTTTGCTACAACAGCAAATGTATTTGGCATTAATTGTATTTCCAGTATTAGGTCGTTTAGCCCCTTTATTTTTGTTTTTAACAACTCAGTATGTTCGTGAAAAAGGCTTGGGCTCATCGATAGCAGCAACTATTCCACGAAAGTCGGCATACCTGGTCTTTATACTCTGCCTAAGTGCATGTTTGTATTTTAGCTGGCTTGGAGTGGTGAGTATATTCGCGTTTATTTGTACTTTACTGTATTTGCGATGGAAATTTATTCAGCGTATTGGTGGCGTGACGGGCGATACAATTGGTGCTGCGATTGAAATTACTGAGGTATCTAGTCTTTTAGCGTTTGTCATTGCACTACATTATTTAGCTGCATAGTTTTACAGATGAAACAGTTTAAATCATCATTTAAAAAGCCCAGCTATTGCACTGGGCTTTCTATTTATCCCAATAGATAAATGACCAAATGAATAAGTGATGGCCCAAGCAATACCATAAAGACCCCAGCAAGTACCATGCTCAAGCAGGCTGCAACACCTTCTTCTTTATGACGTGATAATGCTTTACTTGTACCAAATCCATGTGCGGCATTGCCAAGAGCCGCACCTTGCGCAAAGCGTGAATGCAATTTAAGCCCAGCCAAAACTAGGTCAGCCAAAGCCACGCCGGCAATCCCAGTAATCATGGTAAATAGAATCACCAATTCTACTGAGCCCCCAATATTTGAGGTAAGTTCCATGGCAAATGGCGTAGAAATGGAACGTGCCATCAAGCTATAAGACGTTTCTTGGTCAAATTGAAATAACTGTGCCAAATAAAAAGCACTAATAATCCCAGCTAACATGCCAATCACGATGCCTAAACTAATACTCAGCGCATGCTGACGGATAATTTGTCGATATTCATAGATGGGGATAGCAAAGGCCACAGTGGCCGGGCCGAGCATCCATACAATCCATTGGCTTTCTTGCATATAGGTGTCATATGAAATATGAAAGCAAAGCATGAGTATAATCAGCACAAACGGGACGAATAGTGCAGGGGAAAGAACCATATACGGTAACTTACGATGTAGCTTTTTCGCCAAAATATAACCGACAAGGGTCAGGACGAAAAACAACACTGAGATACTGTTCAACCCAAAATCGTTCATAAGGTTTTTCCTGCTGTGTTGACATCATGATCTGTCGCAGTTTGGTGTTTCGCTTTAAGTTTTGCCTCGAGTTTAAAGCCCCAATAAACCGTAAATGCTGTAAACACCATGACACAGACGGTACCCAGTACCACGGCTAAAATTAACTGCCAGCCAGAGCTGAGTAATAAATCTTGATATTTAATTAATCCAACTACACAGGGGATAAAGAATAGAACCAGTTCAGCCAAAATAAAATCTGAGCCTTGTTTGACCCATTGCATTTTAAATAAACCACTCAACAATGCAGCTAAAAGGAGCAATAAACCGATCACGCCAGCAGAGATCGGCAAGTTAAACCATGATTGAATGCAAGAGCCGATCCACCAGATCAATATCAATAAACTTAGCTGCGCTAAAGTCTTAAGAAACTGGGTAAATTTGGAAGTAGATTGTGGAAACGTATCCATGAGACAACAGCAGAATAGGAGATGACGCTATTTTAAAAGTGCATACCCTGTATAATTATGAATAATTAATTATTAATTATGCTTAAATGGAATAATAATGGACATTAAAAGCCTAAAAGTCTTTGTGACCATCGTACAAAAACAGAGTTTCAGTCATGCAGCTGAAGCGCTTTTTGTCACTCAGCCGACCATTAGTAAATTAATTCGTCAGTTAGAAGATGAGATCGGCGTGCCTTTATTTCATAAAGGAGAAGCAGGTCGAAAAAGGGAAGCACAGCTCACCTATATGGGAGAGCAGATTTATCAGCATGCTTTAGTGATTTTGAATGAACAACAACGGATGCTTGATACTGTCACCCAAGTTCGCGCCTTAAAACAAGGTAAATTGACTCTAGGTTTACCGCCATTGGCATCGGTATTGTTCAGTCAGTTAATTGCGCTGTTTCATAAAAAATACCCCAATATTGAACTGAGCTTTTTTGAGGTAGGGGCGACGGGTATTGAAAATGCCATTTTAAAAAAACAGGTCAATGTGGGAATTATTTTGGGTCACTTGAAACCGGTGTTAAGTGGTATTCCAGTGATGGAGTCACCTTTATGTTTATTATCTAAAAAAAACTCACAGTGGCGTAAGCGAAAAACCGTTTCGTTGATTGAATTAAAAGAAGAATCTTTTTTATTGTATGACGATACCTTCACACTCAATGACATCATTATACAGGCGGCAAATTACGTCGGATTTGAGCCAAATGTGGTGTGTAAAAGTAGCCAGTGGGACTTTATCGCCAAAATGGTAGATTCAAATGTCGGGATTGCACTCCTGCCTAAAATTTATTGTGAACAACTTGATGCGGCAAAATACCATATGGCTGAATTAGAAAATCCAAACCTAGACTGGAAACTCAGTATGGCCTGGAATACCACTGTTGCCATGAGTCCCGCAACGCGTGCATGGCTAGAAATAATTGAGGACAATAAAGACAAAATACATTTTTAGTTCATTTACAGATCAATAGATAAAATGAATGCGTTGAAACGATGGTGGATTTATGATTTGTACATCAAAGATTATTGAAAAGGATTTTGCAAAATCAACAGGCATGAATTAAATTGGGTGTTGGTCGTTATTTTTGATGGTTCATAAAATGAAATGGGATGATATTGGTCAACAACCGTGTTCAATCGCTCGTGCACTTTCAGTGCTAGGGGATCGTTGGACCATGTTGATTATCCGTAATGCATTTATGGGCATTCGACGTTTTGATGACTTTCAACAAAATCTCGGTGTGACGCGTCATGTGTTATCTGACCGATTAAAGCGTTTGGTTGAAGAAGGTATTTTAACCAAAGTTGCTTATGTCGAGCGTCAGGAACGTTTTGAATATCGACTGACTCAAAAAGGCTTAGACTTGTATCCAATCCTTTTAGCCATGACACATTGGGCCGATCAATATATGGATCAGGGATTGGGATCACCAGTTGAATATGTGCATCAGGCATGTGGGCAAAAATTTAAACCGGTTTTAGTGTGCTCATGTTGTGCCGAACCGATCCAAGCCAAACAGGTCAAACCGATATTTACCCAAGCCTATTACATCGCTCTAAATCAATTAAAACCTGCCTAAGCTGTTTTATGGCTTTCTTCAAGATGCTGATTTACATCTATTTAGCCAAAATAGCCTAAGCGGTATTTGGATTGCTTTAAAATCACAAACAATTTGCAGGTTTAGGGATGCCCGCTAAACGACTTAAATGTCGAGCGACCAAACCGGTGTTAAATTTGTCTTGTAACACCGCATTATTAATATCAGCGCTCACCGTTTTCATTAAAAATTTAATGAGTGGGCGAGTTGCCGGCGAGTGACCAAACTGTTGATAAAACTGTCGTACAGCTTGTAAAACTTCAAAATGCCAAGGGCTTAACTCAAGTTCTAAACTTTTAGCCAGTTCTTGGGCAACAGTTTCATTCCAAATAGTGTAATCCACCAAATGGCCATCTTGGTCTAATTCAAGATTCATATTCATTCCAAAAGAGAAGATTGTAGAAATGGATCGCTTTTACTCAAATTATTTGAGTGAAATACATCTTTTAAATCTCAGGCATAGATCAGCAAAAGCGGCATAGTCGATTACTTTCATATGACTATAATTCATAATTTTACCTAAAATCTCAGCATCATTTTCAAGTACATAACATGTGCCAAATTGCTGAATTTGTTCATCTGCAATATGTAAGACTGCTTCACCCATCAAGATGATCACATCTTCAGGGTTGATTAAACTGGCTAACTGCTGGATGTGCTGTAGGGTATTGGCATAGCTGGCTTGGACTAAATACAGCGTAGAATTTGACATCATCATTCCTCTTTTACCAATACAGCACATGATCAAATTGTTGAATTAATTCAGTATTGAATTGAACAAACTCAAGTTCTTGTTCACTGTTGATTACAAATGGATGCTGTGAATTTTTTTGTTCAATATAAATCGGAGTGAGATCATAAAACTCAAAGCTATCAACCATGTTGGATGCGAGTTTAAACGCATGCTTGAGCTGACTAAACTCTTGTTCTGCTTGAAGTAAGCTTAGCGCAGCATCTTTGAGCAACACTTTTACGTCACAACCGAAGGTTGCAAGCACCATGGTCGCAGAAAGACTTTCATGTACTTGTAAGCTTGCAAGATTTGCATGGGTTAAAACAACCAGTACAGATTTCACGTAATTTTCCTTTTCAATGCTACAAATGCGCGGCAATAAAAATACTTAGAATTGCAATAAACGGTCTGCAGTTTGTACGGCATCGGCAAGTTCACCTAAGCCCACAAGTTCAAATTGCTCAGCTAGATTATGTTGCTGAATATTGTGACGCTGTGCATTTTCCTGATCTGTGATCCCACGTGCGAGCGCTGCACTTACGCAAACAGGTAAACGAATGCCGAGTTTTTGCCATTCTCTACTGAGTTTGCGTTGATCATCAGGCACCCATTGCAGGGCATTCGCCACATTTACAGCATCTTGATAGAAAAAAACCCGAAAGTTTTCGCCTTTCTGCTTCAGCGCTTGGGCAAGACCCAAAGCATGCCAAGCCAGTATCGAAGTGGGTGAGGAGGTAATTAGTAATAGAGTACTCATCGAAATTCACTAAATGAATAAACGGTCTAGATCGACAGTTTGTTCTGAGTTCAGAAGAAAAAGCTAGTATACAATGATTTACTCAATGATCTGAATATTTGCAAAGTTTTGCTTAATTAGGCAGCAAAGTCATAGCCAATTTTTCTTTAAGTAGGAGTATTGGTTTATTGGGGATCTAGCCTCAAGCTATCACTTTTTCATAAATAAACTGTGCGGTTACATACTGAAAAAATCTTTATATGAATAAAACGCAATTTTTGATTTTGCAGAGTGCTATGATCTTTTCATTTTTTAAACCATCTCATGAATATAGAGAAATTTAATTTAAGTTTATTTAATTCAATCAATGCTTCGGACAATGCTTTAGATTTCACTATTTCTTTCGCCATATTTATAGCCAATGATCTATTTTATATCGTGATTCTCTTGATGTTTTTGGCTTGGTTTAAAGGCGGTTTTGACACCAAAAAACAAATCGTTAAAGCCACTGTTTTTACAATCGTCGCATTTCTTATCAGCCAAGTTATTTCAAGTTTTTTTTACTATCCTAGACCCTTTGTCTTGGACGTTGGACGCACGATTATAGAACATTCACCGAATGGATCATTCCCGAGTGATCACATGCTGTTTTTTAGCACGATTGCATTTTCTTATATATTTTCAAAGCAAAAAACCGTCGGCTATGTATTTCTAGCATTCGCTTTTCTTGTTGCATGGTCGAGAGTCTATTTGGGTGTGCATTATCCAATGGATATGGCAGGCGCGTTGATCATTGCGGTTTTGCTTAATTTTGTTGGACTGTCTTTATGGCGAAAATATGGGTCATATTTGGTGAGCTTGATCTTAAAAGTTTATGAATTTTTATTTTCAGCCATGATCAAAAAAGGCTATATCCGCTAAATTAAGTTCCTTAGATATCTGCGATTTCTAAAGTTTGCTGCTGCTATAGTTACATTGCCAACATCTTGCTAGATGAATAATTCTAATGATTCATCTGGCATTCACATCCAGATCCTATACCTCAAAAAATAGTCAGACTGCTCAATGCTGTTTGCTCATTCGAGTAGATCACCTCTAATACTTTTTATTGCTGTGAAATATGCTTTGCCGTGCGACTATTTTTAAATTTCTTCTTCTAAAAGTTGTTCGCTCAAATACCACGTAATCTTGAGATTTCTTCAAAATTGATTGGCTAGCGAGGTCATTTGTCGTAAATCAAATACAGTTAATATTCATAACTGCAACACAGTCAAAATTCCAAAGCAGTAAGATAAAACTAGAATGCTCTTGCAGATTGTTCGGCTCATGAAAAATGCTGAGGCGAAGTTTCAAAATTTAGATCTGTAGATAAGTTGGTGACGACACCAAGATGATGCCAAAGAGTTGTAAAAGCTTGATAACTATAAGGAGTATCTAAACAATGATTTTAGTGACTGGTGGTTTAGGCTTTATAGGCTCACATATAGCCTTGAGTTTAATGGCTCAAGGTCAAGAAGTCATTATTGTGGATAATTTATCCAATGCAAATTTACAAACACTTGAACGACTTGAATTTATTTCAGGCATGTATGTGCCTTTTGTCAAACTCGATATTCGCAATACTCCCGCACTCAATAAAGTATTTGAACAATATACCGTCGATGCTGTCATTCATACGGCAGGCTTTAAGTCATTGGAAGAATCCGTCCTTAAACCACTTGAATATTATAATGATAATGTCAGTTGTATCATGAGTTTGCTGCGTGCTATGCAGCGAACAGGTGTACGAACACTGATCCATTTATCAAGTTTAGCGGTATATGGACAGTCGTCGGCAGAATTAACAGAAGACACAGAAATCAATTTTACCTATCCAAATCCCTATGTGAAATCTCAACAAATGGTGGAAGAAATTATACGGGATACGGCACGTACTGATAATGAGTGGAAAATTGCGATTTTGCGTTTAGGAAACGTCGCAGGTGCATTCGAACATGCAGTTTTAGGTGAGTTTGTTGCGCCATTGCCAAAAAATATTGTGCCGCTTGCGATGCAAGTCGGGGCTTTACAACGAGACTTTATCGAACTTCGCAAACAAGCCAAAACTGAAGATGGTACTGTGGAACGGAGTTTCTTGCATGTACTCGACTGCTGTAAGGCGGTGTGGCAATGTTTGCAATGGTTGTCGCAGCAGCAATTCGCCTGTGAGGCCTTTAATATTTCAGGTGAGTTGGTTTCGATACAGCAACTGTTGGATACGCTTTCAGAAGTGACACAGGCGGAGATTAAGACGGTCGAATCTAGTTTTTACCCAAGCCATGAATATGACCAGCTTGGGGCAAGTACACAGAAAGCGAAAAGTACTTTTGATTGGCAGCCTGAACAAGATTTAAAGAAAATGCTAGAAGATGAATGGCGTTTCTATCAACAAACATTAAGAGGGAATTAACTCGTCTTGTATTGGGTAAATTTAATCGTCGTGCATGATTTTCTTTATAAAATCACGATAAAGATTATCAAATAAAACACTTATAATTGATAATGGTTATTATTTACAAGGCTAAAAAAGTTACCTAAACTGTATTTATCAGCAGAATTTGATTCTGCACAGACGTTCAATTTTATAGATAAGGATATGAGGTCATTTATGCAAACACGTATTGAACATGACACAATGGGCGATGTTGAAGTACCTAGCGATGCGATGTGGGGTGCACAAACACAGCGTAGTTTGCAAAACTTTAAAATTGGTGGTGAACGTTTACCACGTCCAATGATTCGTGCAATGGGTCTCGTTAAAAAATCAGCAGCGATTACTAACGCAGCATTGGGTCAAATCCCTCAGGAACTTTCTGGTTATATCGTCAATGCAGCCGAAGAAGTGATCTCAGGGCAGTGGGATGCACAATTTCCACTGGTAGTTTGGCAAACTGGTTCAGGCACGCAAAGTAACATGAACTGTAATGAGGTCATTGCCAATATTGCCAATCAAAAACTGGGTAATCCGTTGGGCTCACAAAAACCTGTCCATCCCAATGATCATGTCAATCGTGCTCAATCGACCAACGATTCATTCCCAACCGCAATTCATGTGGCTGCAAGTCTACAAATCAATGAGCTTTTAATTCCTGCAGTAACAAAACTGCGTAATACCTTAGAAGCTAAATCTAACGATTTTAAAGATATTGTTAAAATTGGCCGTACACATTTACAGGACGCAACGCCTTTAACATTAGGCCAAGAGTTTAGCGGCTATGTTTCACAGCTCGATCATGGTTTGAAGCGTTTAAATCAAGCTTTAGAAGGACTGTATGAATTACCACTAGGTGGTACAGCGGTCGGTACAGGTCTGAATGCACATCCTGAATATGCTGTAAAAGCAGCAGCAGAACTTGCGAAACAAACGGGTCTGCCATTTGTCACTGCGCCAAATAAATTTGAAGCACTAGCAGGGCGTGATGCAGCTGTATTTGCGTCGGGTGCTTTAAAAACACTTGCTGCAAGTTTAAATAAAATCGCCAATGATGTGCGCTGGTTAGCCAGTGGCCCACGCTGTGGTTTTGGTGAGCTACGTATTCCAGAAAATGAACCAGGCTCAAGCATCATGCCAGGTAAGGTCAATCCAACTCAAAGTGAAGCCATGACAATGGTGGTTGCTCAAGTACTTGGAAATGACACAACCATTAATGTTGCCGGTGCATCGGGTAACTTTGAATTAAACGTGTTTATGCCTGTTATTGCCTTTAACTTATTGCAATCTATTCAACTCCTCGGCGATGCATGTAATAGCTTCAATGACCACTGTGCAGTAGGCATTGAGCCAAACCGTGAAAAAATCGACCATTTCTTACATGATTCTTTAATGTTAGTTACGGCACTCAATCCTGTAATTAGTTATGAAAATGCTGCAAAAGTTGCTAAAACTGCATATAAGGAAGGAAAAACCTTAAAACAAGTTGCGGTAGAACTCGGTTTAGTCACTGCTGAGCAATTTGATGAAGTGGTTCGTCCTGAGCAAATGGTTTCACCAAATACCAAATAAATTTTTTGAGATCATTCATCTAGAGTGTTTGAAAATAAAAAGAGAAGCTAACTCATACTTAGCTTCTCTTTTTATTAGATATATGATTGCTTTATTTTTCAGCTGGATCCTACCTAATACAGATTCTTTGGATTCATATTCATCTTGAAATGTATGTATAGAAACCAGACGATTTATTAAAAATAGGGGAACGAACAAAATGAAGAAAGGCCTGATGATGAAGCAAGTAATTCATTGGATTGGGCTTTGAATTCATTGGCACACTTGTTAAAATGCCTTTCTTTTTCTGTTTTCGTTGCTATTTGACATTTGTTTGAATAAATATTTGCAAGACAGTGTTTTATTTAAGGATTTCCCCCAATGCTCACCATCTATTTGACAGATGTCCAAAAGAACGTTCAATTTAAAGACTATCCGGGCGAGCATCCTGTTAAATTTGTTTTGAATTTTAAAAAGATTTTCCCAAGTGTTATGGAGCTTTTGCTACCAGTTTTGCCTGAAAATGAAAATCTAGAAGAAATGAGCTGGGAATCGACAACGACAGATTTTGAAAAATTTAAATTGCTACTCAGTGGTTGGGGCGTAATCGAACTACGTTTGAATGCTATTGCCCAATATAAAGACCGTGCTTATGCAGATAACTTGGTAAAAAAAGCACAGCAAAAGCGCAAAGAATATAAAAAAGCACAGTCAAAATTACAAACTGTTGAACTGGATTATCTATTCATGCACGAAGTTCATGGTTTGATTGATGCAGAGTTGGTCGAGCTAGGTGAAAAATTCTATCTACCGACTTTACGTGAGCTTTGGAAAAACCAAGTGTCAGCGAATGTACTAGAAGCAAAATTCTAAACGTCAAAAAGTTAGTCGAAAAATCCTCCGCTTAGGAGGATTTTTTATATGTACAGCAGAACTTCAGATTTACTTCGACAAGTGACTGTTTCATAGTGACCCATCAAGCAAGTAAAGCATTCAAAACATTTGGAAAGTCGCGAGACTTATCATTCCAAATGTTTCTGACTCATCTGCACATTTTATTTTAAAGGACCATTTTATATGTCAAATCAGTTTATTGACCTGATTCGCAAACGTCGCACTATTTATGCTATTGGGGACAATGTAAGCCAAAGCACAGAATATTTAACTGATTTGATCCAAACAGCGATTAAACAAAGCCCGTCTTCATTTAACTCACAATCTTCTCGTGCTGTTATTTTATTTAATGCTGAAAGTGAAAAATTTTGGGGCTTAGTCGCTGACAAATTAAAATCTTATGCAAAAGATGAAGAAAGTGCTGCGAAGACGACGGCTAAAATGGCAAGTTTTGCAGCAGGTTTAGGTACAGTTCTGTTCTTTGAAGATTTGGATGTGGTCAGTGGCCTACAAGCACAGTTTCCTTCTTATGCAGAAAACTTTCCGATTTGGGCCGAACATTCAACTGCCATTGCCCAATTTGCGACTTGGACCGCATTGCATACCGAAGGTTTAGGCGCATCACTACAGCATTACAACCCAATTGTGGATGAACAAGTGCATGCTGAATGGGACATTCCTGCGCATTGGAAACTTCGTGCTCAATTGGTTTTTGGTTCAGTGGAAGGTGAAGCGAAAGAAAAAGGCTATATGGATGATGCTGATCGTTTTAAAGTCTTTCAATAATTACAACGTATAGCACTCAATTTTGATAAAAAAGGAACGAAAACTAAGTTCCTATTTTTATGGCAGTTTTATTGAAATAGATAGGGTTGGACAAGATTTTCATCCGTGAAAATCTTGTCCAGATTAGCCCATTGAGGACTGAGCTAAACGAGTGGCTAGAACCAACTTTCTTGCATGTTGAGACAAGTATCATCAAGTTCTAGCAATAACTTGGCTTGGTGCTCTATTTCAGGTAGTTCCCAGCGGATAAAATATTGCGCGGCTTGTAATTTACCAGCTAAGTATTGTTGATCTTCAGCTAAATCTGAATGTTCAAATTTCACAAGGGCTTGATTGGCCATTTCAAGCCATAGCCATGAAATGATGACTTTGCCCATCATGTCTAGATACAACGCAGAATTTCCCAGTGCCTGATCGACACGACCTTGGGCGAGGACTTGTCCCAAACTTTGTGTGGTTTTCTTCACCGTGTTTAAATGCGCTGAAAAAATTGCTGCAAGCGCTTGAGTTTTTGGATGTTGAGCTTGATCAATCGTATTTTGCATACGTTGTAATAACAGCATTAAACCTTTGCTGTTGTGCTGCCAAAGCTTACGACCCAACAAATCCAAAGATTGAATACCAAATGTGCCTTCATGGATCGGATTTAAGCGATTGTCGCGATAGCATTGTTCAAGCGGATATTCACGGGTATAGCCAGCGCCACCTAAAACTTGGATGGCTAAATCATTGGCTTTTGGTCCATAGGCAGAAGGGAATGATTTGACGACAGGGATAATTAAATCTAATAACAGCGCGCTGTCTTCATTGTTAGCGGCTTGATGTTCATCAATTAAACGTGCAGCAAATAGGCATAATGCAAGTGCGCCTTCCACATAGGATTTTTGCGCCAAAAGCATTCGTTTCACATCTGTATGTTGAATGATATAGACAGGTTTCGCAGCAGGATTTTTATCTGATACTAAGCGACCTTGTGGGCGGTTTTTGGCATATTCGAGCGATTCTAAATAGCCACGGTATCCAATCATGGCTGCACCTAAGCCGACACCCACTCGCGCTTCATTCATCATCTTAAACATATATTTAAGACCAGCACCTGCTTCGCCAATCAGATAGCCAGTACATTGGTCTTTTTCACCAAAGCTCAGTACTGTCGATGTTGTACCTCGGTAGCCCATTTTATGTAATAAGCCAGCCAGTTGAACGTCATTGGCGCCTGCAAGTGAACCATCGCTCAGGGTTTTAAACTTCGGAACAATAAACAGAGATATACCTTTTACGCCCTGAGGTGCATCTTGGATGCGAGCAAGGACCAAATGGACGATATTTTCAGTGATGTCTTGGTCACCCCCTGAAATAAACATCTTTTGGCCTTTGATGAGGTAGGTTCCATCGGCTTGCGGTATGGCTTTTGTGGTCAAATCACCTAAAGATGAACCCACATCAGGTTCAGTCATGGCCATCGTTCCTGCAAAGCGACCACTAAACATATACGGTACAAACATAGCTTTTTGTTCAGTCGTACCGAAAGCCTGAATCACATTTGCAGCCGCAGCGGTTAGAAATGAATAAGCCACTGACGATGGATTTGCTGACATGAAATAAGCATTTGCAGCCATGTTGATCAAAGTCGGAAGTTGCATACCGCCTGCATCATAATCATGCTGCGCACAAAGTAGGCCGGCATCTGCAAATTGCTTCCATGCCGTTTTGACTTCTGTAATGGTTTTAACCTGTTGACCATCAAACGTAGGTTCGTTTTGATCGGCTGTTGCGTTATGCGGGGCAAAAAAGTCTTGAGCAATACCTTGTGCAGTTTCTAGGATGCTTTTGAAGGTTTCAGCATCATGCTCAGCAAAACGTGGGTAATGCGTTAAGTCTTGCGCTTTAAACACGTCAAATAGCAAAAAATTTAAATCTTTGTCATTGATTAACTGCGCCATTGCTCAATCTCTAATCGGGTTGAATTTTATGTCTTAAGCCTAGCAGTTGATTTTTAGATATAGAATTGTCAATAATGACACTTAATAAGTTAAAAATGACATTTTGATAATTTGAACTTTAAATGAAGAAAATCATAATTTTAGCATTTGATGGTGCTTTGGCTTCTGCGATTACAGGGGTTGTTGATCTATTTGCAATGGCGGGAGTCAGTTGGAACCGGATCCAAAAACAAAATGTGCAGCGGCTATTTCAGGTCAAAATTGCCTCACAACATAGTCAAGCAGTGCAATGTATCAATGGCATCAAGCTTTTTGCAGATTTAGCATTTTCTGAAATAACAGATGCAGATGTCATCATTGTCCCAACGATAGGTGCGCCGATCTTAGATGTTTTAGCGCAAAACGCAGCACTGATCGAATTATTAAAAACTCGGCAATTGCAAAGCGGACTGATCGCAGGAAATTGTACGGGTAACTTTTTTCTGGCAGAAGCAGGGCTTTTAGATGGTAAGCAGGCAACGACGCATTGGGGCTTTCAGCAAATGTTTCGTGAACGCTATCCTTTGGTAAGACTGAATGCAGATCAGCTCATTAGCCATGATCAAAATATTTACTGTGCTGGAGGTGGCTTAGCATGGTTTGATTTGGGACTGCACCTGATAGAACGTTTTTATGGTTTTGAAACGGCAATCCACACGGCAAAATCATTTGTATTGGATTATCGTCGTGATAGTCAGTTGTCCTATTCATTATTGAAAATATCTAAACCGCATCAGGATGGTTTGGTGCAAAAAGTTCAAGATTGGTTAGAACAGCATTATCATGAAAATATAGTCTTAGATGAACTTGCGGCGCAGTTTAATGTGACAACAAGGACATTGATTCGTCATTTTAAAGCGGCTTTGGATATGCCTCCCAATCAATACTTACAATCAATACGGATTGAAGCTGCACGAAAGCGTTTAGAAGAAACGGGACATGCTTTAGATCTGATTATGCGAGATGTCGGCTATAATGACCCAAGCTCATTTCGACGGTTATTTCAAAAAAAAACGGGGCTGAGCCCCTTAGAATATCGTCGACGTTTCAGCCGACGATTTGATGTTTAGTTATAGTTTAAGCCGTTCGAACGGTATAACGACCATGTAAAATGTAGTAAGCACCAATACATGCAAAGGCAGCAAATGCGCTATACAAATACAATTGTGAGTAACCAATATGGTCGAGCAATTTACCGATAAAGTATGGTCCAAAGCCTAAGCCTGCATCCAAAAATATAAAGAAAGTCGAAGTGGCAAAGCCCATACGTTCAAGCGGTGCACTTTTCACGGCAACTGTTTGGCAGACCGACTGAATATTGCCATAACCGAGTCCAAGTAGGCCTGCACAAAGTAAAAGCATCCATGAACTCTGAGTGATGCTGAGTAATACCAATGCCACGCCCATAATCACAAAAGCAGGGTAGATCACTACATTTTCACCTTTACGGTCCATCAACGGGCCTGTAAATGGGCGAGAAATTAAAATCGCAATGGCATATATCAAAAAGAAAAACGAGGCTGTTTCAACCAAATCGATTTCTTTGGCATAGAAGTTAATGAAAGACAATACGCCTGAATAGCAGATTGAAGCGAAAAGCATGATGAACGATATCGGTAATGCTTTAGGTTCTACAAATTGAGCAATCCAACTCGGTTTTTTGACAGCTTCAACAGTATCGAGGGATTTATTGATTTTGGGTAAATCGGGCACTTGAATCAGCAAGGCAACCAATAGGCAGCTCAATGCGATAATCGTAGAAACGATAAAAATCGCGTGATAACCAATGTGTAACATCATCCAAATGGCAAGAAATGGCCCAATAGCTGTACCTAAAGTACTACTCATGCTGTAGTAGCCAATGCCTTCACCGCGACGTGTAGCCGGTAAGATTTGAGCAATTAAGGTACCCAGCACTGTTGATGCCATACCCATCATAAAGCCATGCATAAAGCGTATGAAAAGCAACATGCCGACGCCAAACTGAATGAAGTAAAAACCAGAAAAGACTAAAAAGCCAATTAAACCAACGATCAGTGTTGTTTTACGACCAAAACGTTCTAGGAACTTACCCACCAATAAACGCCCGACCAATGTGCCGACAATGAACAAGCCTGAAACTAAACCTGCTTGGGCTGTAGTCGCACCCAATTCAGCCACCGCATAGCCCACGATCACCACAACCAAGAGATAAAAGGTTAAAACCAATTGGAAGTTAATGGCGCTGACTAAAATAAAATTTCGAGTCCAAAGTGGTGCGTTATCTTGCATGATCATCACCTATAGTGTTTTGTTCAAGTTCTTGCATGACACGGTGTAAAATTTGAATGGAGTGTTGGATATCTTGGCTTGCTACTGGCGCGATCAGGCGCTGCTCAAAGGCATCTATGTCTTTTGCACATTGCTGAAATAACTCACGTCCAGTCTCGCTGAGCATCATTTTCTTTTGACGTTTATCGTTAGTTTGTACATGACTCAAAATATCCATCTGCGCAAGAATTTTGACACGCTTAGTGATGGATGGCTTGGATACGTTTAAATATTCAGCCATTTCAATAGATGTACAAGCGGTTTTTTCACGGATGACAAACATGACTTGCCAAAGCGAATTGTTCAATTGATAGGGCAATAAAATCGTGTTGATTTCATCACTCATCAGACGCGCACAGCGCAGAAGTGAAGAGCGGAAACCTAATGAGGTATTCATGATAGTTAACTAGGGTAACTAAATTATCGCAACTGTACGCCTAATTTATTTTGAATTCAAGTGAACAACTCAAAGCATAAAAAACAGGTATAAAAAAACCTGCGCGCACACAGGTTTTCTTGTATAACATTTCATTTAAAGCTTATCGTTCAATGCATATCATTGAATTGATAACTTAAACAATGCGAGTTTATTCTACAGAAGCTTCTGCAGCTGCAATTGCAGCATCTTCCGCTGAACTGTCTGCATTTTCTGAAATTTCTACACTTTCACCATCTGCATAAGCAAGTTCTTCACCTTCTGATTCAGCTTGCTCTAAATAAGCCGCAATTTGTTCATCCGTTAATTCAGGTTCACTATCAGACATCATCGCTTGTTCTTGTAATTGCGCTTGTTCTAAATTGTTCATCATACTTTGCATATTGAACATCAATGGGATCATGACCAATAAATAAACAATCATCAGGATTAGATACAATGACCCAATAACTTTCTCTGTTTGTTCCGTTGGACGTTTTATGCCATATTTATTTTCACCTTCAGTGCCTTTTGAAGCCATCACATAAATGCTAAAGATGGTTCCGACCAGTGGGATGAGAAAAATTAAACAGAGCCAACCGCTTTTATTTAGATCATGTAAACGACGAATCGTAATGCAGATCATTGCGACAAACATTGCAACGATGGAAACGACAATCAGAGCGATCGCACTGAGTCCTAAGAATGAATTAAAAAGTGCATCAATACTACGTTCTGCTGAATTGAAAAATGCAAAAAGACCCAGCGCGACGCTGATGCCCAATAGGCAGGTATAAATCATACTAATGATAAATAACCACGCTAAATAAGACATGCGGCCAAAACGTCCCTCAGGAGACAGGGGATGATCGGCTTTTTGAATTTGAGGCTGAATATTTTGATCTTGTTGAAACGGATTCAATTCGCTTGAAGTAAGTTCAGTCATTATTATTCCAATTTTAATTATCTAATTTATTTTCTATGCCCAAAAGGGCAGCATTATTGTATAGCGAAGTAAAAAAAGGTCAAATATTAGACATGGCTAAGTCATCAAATATTCCTTAGCCATGCTGTAATGTGGTCTGTTATTTATGTAATTTACGATACTCTTTAGGGCGCATTGGACGACTGGCTTTCCACAAACCTTTCTTTTGTTTACGTGCTTTGCTTTGTAAATTCATCATATAGTTCAAATGCTTTTGGTCACGGATGTATTCTTCATATACCCATGCAGCCCCACGTTTTACCATCTCTTCATTCATACATTTACGGTAGCGATAAATAACCCCAACGCAGCGGCCATAACGGTCTACATCAGTTATTTTTACGCGGACAAATTTCTTATAAACCATGGATTTGATCAGGCGGGCTGACTCTTTACCGTAGGCTTGTGTCGATTCTGGCGCATCCACATAAGCAAAGCGAAGTTTGGTTTTAGAACGTCTTAGATTCATCCGATAACAGGTGAGGGTATCGCCATCACTAATATCGGATACACGGCAGAGGTAAGATTTTCCTTTCTTAAAAGGCTGGAAAAAATCCTTTAAGAAAATGGTGACTTTATAAAGAACATAGACTGTGATCAGGCACAGTACTGCACCTAAAGCCATGAGCCAATTCGCGGAGAGATTTGAAAGCATACACAATGATATGAACGAGGTCATATCGCATAAAAACAGGAGTTTAGATTTTATAAGAACTCATGATATATGGCTGTCGAACAAACCGACGGTCAGTTAAAAATACCTTAAATAATCAGCATTTGATCTATAAATATACAGCAAGTTTCATCACGCAAAACTCTATCTAAATACATGCAAATAGCCTAAGTAAAGTGGTGTCCCATTGAAAATAGCCTAAGCAAATATTTTAGAAATTTCGCTTCGCAAAAAAACATGCCGTGAATTTAATTCCAAATCATTATGCCAATACATCCCTAATTTAATTTTCGGCAAGTCTACAGGTACATCAAAAATATTCAGTTCGGGAGCAACCTGTAAATGCGTCAAAATATTTTGCGGAATCGTCAATATCGCCTTGGGTTGCTGTGCCAAAATTTGTAGCGCAGTAGAGTAATGCTGACAGCGTAAAAAAATCTCTCTAGAGTGTTTTTTACGATTTAAATAAATATCTTCAACTAATACACCTGCACGTCGGGAAGAAACCCCAATGTGAGGAGCAGAAAGATAAATAGATTCATCCATCTTGGAATGTTGACTACAAACCACGAATTGGTCTTCAACTAAGGTTTGAAAATTGATCTTTTCACCAAAGTTTTGCTCAAGATCAATCGCAAAATCGATTTGCTGTGCAGCAAGGTCAGCCACAATGGTTTTGCGGTCTAATTTAATACTGGAAAATTGGATCTGAAACTGTTGCTGTTGAAAGTGTTCAACTAACTTAGGAAAAATAATCGGTTCAATTTCATCATGTACGGCAATTTTTAAGCTCTGTACCATTGAAGGAGTAAATTGTTGTTTTTGGATAGAAATACTTTGAATCGCAATAAGCGCATTTTTAATTACGGGATAAATCTGTTCAGCAAATGGAGTCGGGAGCATTTTTGCCCCAGCACGTACAAATAAGTCATCTTGTAAATGTTGTCTTAAACGTTGAAGTGCATGACTCGCTGCAGACTGAGTAATACACAAAATTTGTGCTGCTTTTGAAATGCTTTTTTGTTCATAAACTGCGATATACAGTGGATATAAATTGATATCCATACGGTGGAAAACACCCATATCAATGACGGTGTTTTTATGAATACTATTCATGTTCATCTATTGAATTAAATCATTTTGTTCATATTAGATTTCAGGTTATGGTGTTGTAAAGCGTAAAGAACATAATATTTAAAGGATATTGTCATGTTTGAACTTTCAGCACGTGCACAAGATTATATTGAAAGAACAAAAAAATTTATTAAAGATGAAATTGAGCCTGTAGAAACTGAGTTTTGGGCAGAAGTTCATGAGTTGAACCAAGGTGGTGATTGGACCAAATGGCAATGGCCGGCACAGTTAGAGGTTTTAAAGGATAAAGCCAAAGCTGCAGGCTTATGGAATATGTTCTTACCTTGTCCTGAACTTGGGCAAGGCTTATCTGTACAAGAATATGCACACATCGCAGAACTTTCAGGCCGTAGCTTACTTGCACCCACGGTATTCAATTGTAATGCACCAGACAGCGGCAATATGGAAGTGATTTGGCGCTATGGTACGGAACAACAAAAGCAGCAGTGGTTAACACCATTACTAGAAGGCAAAATCCGTTCGGTGTTTTGCATGACAGAACCTGCTGTTGCTTCAAGTGATGCCACCAATATGGAAGCAACAGCTGTCGTTGAAGGCGACGAAATTGTGTTGAATGGCCGTAAATGGTGGTCTTCAGGTTTAGGTGATCCAAATGCCAAAATCATTATTTTTATGGCACATACACCAGATGAAAGCAAAGACCGTCATCATCAGCATTCTATGGTTTTAGTACCAGTTGAAACTGCTGGAGTGAAAATCGAACGTATGCTTCCAGTCTTTGGTGATTATGATGCACCTCATGGACATGGAGAAATTAGCTTCACAAATGTACGTGTTCCTGTTGCAAACTTTATTGGCGGCGCTGGTCAAGGTTTTGAAATTGCACAAGGTCGCTTAGGCCCAGGCCGTATTCATCACTGTATGCGGTGTATTGGTGCAGCTGAAAAATCGCTAGAACTGATGATTGACCGTGGTATGAGCCGTACTGCTTTTGGTAAAGAAATTTTAAAACTCGGTGGCAATTTAGAGCGTGTTGCAGAAGCACGTGTTGCGATCGATCAAGCACGTTTACTGACCCTCTATGCAGCATATAAAATGGATACTCTAGGGAATATGGCTGCATTAACCGAGATTTCGGCAATTAAAGTGGTTGCGCCAAGTGTCTTAGAAAAAGTCGTTGATATGGCGATTCAAATTCACGGTGGTGCTGGGGTTTCTCGAGATACACCGCTCACAGGTTTCTTTGCCCAAGCACGTTCACTGCGTCTAGCTGATGGCCCTGATGAAGTACATAAAGGCATGATTGCTAAATTAGAATTGGCTAAGCGCGGTTACAGCAGCCGTCGTAAAAAATAAACAAGTTGTAGTCACATATTTGGCATGGCAACCCCGAGTTGTCCATGCTATAAAACTATAGAAAATTATATTTTTATCATCATGATAGATTCAAGTTTAGGAAGAAAAGCATGTCAGTGATTGATGTAGGCGGTTCAGTTCGTGAGGGTGAAGAACTGGATGTACGTGCCGTAGGCAATTGGTTGATTGAACATGGCGTTGAAATAGAAGGGCCTGTTGAAGTCACTCAATATTCAGGTGGCGCATCAAATTGGACTTATCGCTTAAAATACGACAATGCTGATTTAATCTTACGTCGTCCACCGAAAGGTACCAAAGCCAAGTCTGCACATGATATGGCACGTGAATTTAACGTACAGAAAGCATTATCTGAATTTTATCCTGTACTCCCTGAAATGGTGGCGCTATGTCAGGATGAATCAGTTATTGGCTGTGATTTCTACGTGATGAAGCGCGTAGAAGGCATCATTCCACGTGCAAACTTACCCAAAGAATTAAATTTTGATGAAAGCCAAGTTCGAGCGTTATGTACCAACGTCATCGACAAGTTAATTGAACTGCATCAAGTGCCATATGAAGGCACAGCTTTAGAAAAAATAGGCAAGGGCGACGGCTACTGTCGTCGTCAAGTGGAAGGTTGGGACGCACGCTATGAAAAAGCCAAAACCTTAAATGTTCCTTCTTTTAAATATGTCCGTAATTGGCTCAAAGACAATATTCCTGCTGACTCTAAAACCTGTGTAATTCATAACGATTGGCGTTTTGACAACGTCATTTTAGATCCAAATGATCCTACCCAAGTGATTGGCGTATTAGATTGGGAAATGGCAACGCTTGGCGATCCACTGATGGACTTAGGTTCAGCTTTAGCGTATTGGGTTGAAAGTGGCGATAACGCAATTTTTAAAGCGACTCGACGCCAGCCGACTAACTTGAAAGGTATGTTTAGTCGTAAAGAAGTCGTTGAATATTACTTAGAAAAAACTGGTCTACAAACAGACAACTGGACATTTTATGAAGTGTTCGGCATTTTCCGTTTAGCCGTGATCGCACAGCAAATTTATTACCGCTTTTACCACAAACAAACCAATAATCCGGCATTCAAAGATTTTTGGATTGTGATCCATGCTTTACATATTCGTGCCTTAAAACTTATCGGTTTGCAAAAACTTGAAGCCAATGATGTGGCACAAAAATATATTGAAAAAATGAAGGATATTTTAGGGAAATGACCACGATATATTTAATTCGGCACGGTCAGGCTTCTTTTGGTGCAGAAAGCTATGACAAGCTTTCTCCCAACGGTGAGCTACAGGCTAAGGTGCTGGGACAGTATTTCGACCGTATTTTAAAAGAAAGTCCTTATGTGGTTGCGGGCTCCATGCAACGTCATCAACAAACAGCCAATCTTGCATTGGCTGAATGCTTTCCAGAAGCACAAGTTGATACAGATAACGCATGGAATGAATTTAATCATCAGCAAGTTTTTGCTCAGTATGAACCTCGATTTAACCAGCCGCATTTATTAAAAGAAGATGTATCTAAGCATGAAAACCCGCGTGCTTATTTATCTAAAATTTTTGAAGGTGCCATTGAACGTTGGACAGGCGGAGAATTTCATCATGAATACGATGAATCTTGGCCACATTTTAAAAATCGAGTCGAAACAGCGCTAGAAAAGTTATGCACTCAACTGGCTGAAACCAAACCGCGTTATGCCGTTGTGTTTAGTTCAGGTGGAGTGATCTCCGTTGCAGTCGGTAAAATTTTAGGGCTGAGTCCTGAAAAAACATTTGCACTTAATTGGGCCATTGCCAATACCAGTATGACAACACTGCGTTTGGTTGGAAATGAACCGCAATTACTCAGTTTAAATGAACATCATTTTATAAAAGCAGTTGATCCAAATTTATTGACTTGGATCTAAGATAAACAAAGGAATTATCATGGCTAAAACAATTTTAATTACAGGTGCAAGCTCAGGGATTGGTGCAGGAATGGCACGCGAGTTTGCACAAAAAGGCTACAACTTAGCCATTTGTGCACGTCGTTTAGAGCGTCTAGAAACGCTAAAAAATGAACTGGAAAGCCAATATGGCATCAAAGTGATTGCGAAAACCCTCGATGTCACAAATTACGATCAAGTGTTTGAAGTGTTCCGTGCCTTTAAAGCAGATTTTGGCAGTATTGACCGTGTTATTGTCAACGCAGGTGTCGGTGAAGGTCGTCGTATTGGTAAAGGTAATTTTGAAATTAACCGCGCCACAGTTGAAACTAACTTTATCTCTGCTTTGGCGCAATGCGAAGCTGCGGTTGAAATTTTCCGTAGCCAAAATGCAGGGCATTTGGTTGTGATTTCGTCGATGAGTGCTATGCGTGGTATGCCTAAACATTTAACGGCTTATGGTGCAAGTAAAGCAGGTGTTGCTGCTCTAGCTGAAGGTATTCGTGCAGAGCTGATTGATACCCCAATTAAAGTGACGACTATTTTCCCTGGTTATATTCGTACGGAGATCAATGAAGGTGCGAAAAAACTGCCATTTGAAGTCGATGAAAAAACTGGTTCACATCTTTTAGCAAAAGCCATTGAGAAAGCACCAGTTAAAGCTTATGTACCACAATGGCCGTGGTTGCCTTTAGGTCTTGCGATGAAAGTATTGCCGTTGAAGATCGTGAATAAATTAGGTTAATTCTTTATATAATAAAAAAGCTCCAATATTGGGGCTTTTTTATTCTCAAATGATATTCGCCATCCTCTGTAGGTTAAAAAGGAATACATAAAACCTGTGATGAAAAGACATTAAAAGCAGCCGATTTTGCAAAGAAAAAATGGAGTAATTACTCAGATTATTTATAAATAAGATATTGAAAATAAATAAAATGTTGAATATTTGAACAGACGATGATTTGTACTCAAAATAGCGATTTCCTTTTTTTTAATTTGCTTTAATGTACAACTGTTCATTAATTTTTAGGTTTGTACTATGTCTATGTCTTCCGATATGACAGATCAACAGCGAATTAACAAAGTCAGAACTGTCGTAACGAAAGCTGGTGAAGACTTACGTCAGCAGTATCCCATTTTAAAACATCAAAACTTTATTGGCGCTTCCATCCTTATTTTTGCGCTACTGGGAATGTTGGGTTCAGCTTGGGCGTTTGCCGTTGGCATTTTACCGGCATGGGCTTGTGTGATTTTGGTGGCGATGTTTGCTTCACTGACACATGAATTAGAACATGACCTGATTCATTATATGTATTTTAAAAAGACGCCGTGGGCTCACCATCTCATGTTGGCCTTGGTGTGGTTAGCACGTCCGAATACTATTAGTCCTTGGGCACGTCGTCGTTTGCACCTCAATCATCATAAGTATTCAGGTTCAGAATACGATTTGGAAGAACGGGGCATTAGTAATGGCATGCCTTGGGGATTACGTCGTCTATTGGTCATGAGCGATCAATTGATGACGGTGTATTTACGCCCATTTCAAATGTTCAAAATGATTGGGAAATTCATTGAAAAACAACCTGAAAAAGAACGTAAAACGGCATTGTTCTCTCAATTGACTGGATTTTTCCCTTTAAGTTTTGTTTATTACGGCATCTGGTATGTATTTGTCATTTATCATGTGGTGAATGGTATTGCTCCAATGTTAGGACAAAGTATTAGTTGGTCAGTCAATTTAGTGAAATTAATTCCAACGATTAATTTTCTAGCTGTGATTTGGATTATTCCGAACTTTATACGTTCTTTCTGCTTACAATTTATCAGCTCAAATATGCATTATTATGGCGATATTGACCCACGCGATGTCATTAAACAAACTCAGGTGTTAAATCCGTGGTGGTTGTTCCCAATGCAATTATTTTGCTTTAACTTTGGTTCGACCCATGCCATCCACCATTTTGTGGTCAAAGAGCCGTTTTATATTCGTCATCTAACCGCAAAAACTGCACACCAAGTCATGCGTGAGGTTGGTGTACGTTTCAATGATTTTGGAACCTTTAAACGCATAAATCGCTGGAATTAAATCAGTACTAGCTTCAAAAAAAGCCCTCAATTGAGGGCTTTTTTATGATCTAAACTTTTATAAACTACTTGTGTGCAAAAAAATGTTTGAGTGCATCTTGCAAGGCAACTTGCCATACCGCGTAGGAATGTCCGCCGATATATGATTGGTAATGCACATCATGACCTTTATTTTTTAAATCGGCTGCAACAATAGGCGAAGTCTCTAAAATACTCAGTTCATTATTATTGCGTGAGCTTTCATAACTATTGGCGGTAATAAACCAATGCTGTTTAGGTTGCGAGGTTTTATCACGAATGATTTTACTCATGCCATTTGGGAGGTCTGTCGCTTCATTTTGCCACCAAAATGATCCAGATAAAGGTACGACGTGACTAATTTGATTTGGATTGTCTAAGGCTAAATAAGCTGAACTTAAACCACCAAGGCTTGACCCAAGTAGTACCGTTTTTTTCGAATCGACTTTTGCAGGTGCATTTTTTTGAATCCAAGGCATCAATTCAGCACTAAAAAATGCTGAAAATTTTATATTTGGTGTTAATTCTTTAGGTCGTTCCTGATCGTTCGGTGGAGAAACAAAAATGGCTTGAATTGCCGGTAACTGACCTTGCTCAACTAATATATCTAATGCCTTTGGAACATTCAGCAACTCGTTATATTGCTGACCATCAAAAAATATAGCGGTGATATAGCTTTGATTTTTCTTAGCTTTAGATTGGTAAATTTGGATTTTACGTGAGTTATTCAAAATTTTGCTGTCTAGAACAAACTCTTGTAATTGGGGCTGGTGCACATTTGGATATTGTTTTGGATCAATAAATGGTGGGGCATCTTTAAGAGCCAAAAAATTTTCATTACGCAAGCCTGATGTGTCATCACTTGCGAGATAAGTTTTTTCATTGAAAGGATCAATTCGTTGCATCTGTATCACAGCACGACGCTGCGTTCTTGATTCTTTAAGTTTAGGATTCAGATGCGGACAATAATTTGACAGATAGCCTTCTAAGTTTGGTAAGTCGACAGCAAAGCTATAACTGCCAATGTAACGATGATCAATAATCGATTCTTTAAACCAAATATCGGTATTCGGTAGGCGTGTCAACCATTCATGGTCATTACTTGGGCCACCAATAAGACGAACATTATGCTGCGCACCTTTCCATAAGAAAACTATGCGGCTATGTTGTTCATCATAGTTTTCAATGATTGGTGTACCCATAAGCTCTACACGCTTCCAAAAATCTTCAAGAATTTGAGCACGTTGTTTTGGATTTTGATTTAACTGATGTTGTAGGTTTAATAATATTTGGCTTTGCGCTTTGACATCTTCACATGCAGCAGCATAGGGGAAATGTTTTTTTTCTATTGTATCGGTTAAAGCGGGTGAATTTTGAATTTGGGCAAAAGCAGAAGAAACTGCAAAGCTCATAGAACAAGCCAAAAAAAGTAGGGAAAGTTTTTTCATTGAAATAATAAAATAGGTAGAATGAAATCAGATAAATGATAATCATTATTAATATAAAAAACTAGCAATATGCCGCAGAATGGTGCTTTTAAAAAAAGAAAATGTAGAAAAATAACAATAGAGTCAATGCTTTGTTTTTTAAAATAATTAAAATAATGCAGTCGACAAGCTTTAATTCATTACCCAAATATTATGCTACTCAAAGTATCAACACTGCTGCTGTTACCTGCATTACTGATCCAAGGTTACCGTGTGAAAAAAAATACCCCACGTTTAGCAGAACCGGTGGGAGAGCGCTGTGGAATGATTGGTCAGGGTAATCGGCCATTATCGCTATTAATACTAGGTGATTCAGCAGCAGCAGGTGTCGGCGTCGAGCATCAGTCGGATGCGTTATTGGGACAATTACTTAAAATTTTATCGCCTGATTATCAAGTTCACTATTGCCTTGAAGCCACAACGGGACATAACAGCCAGCAAATCATCAATGCTTTGGACAATGTCACTACGCAGAACTTTAATGTCGTGATCAGCTCTGTTGGTGTCAATGATGTCACAGCATTAAAACAACCAGACCAGTGGTTGAAGCTCCAGCAGCGCTTATATCAAGCTGTTGAGGAAAAGTTTCATCCACAGCTATTGATTATTTCAGGTGTGCCACCAATGGATGAGTTTCCAGCTTTACCGTTTCCATTGTCATGGCTGTTTGGACAATATTCAAAGAAGATGAATGCGCTGTTAAAAAATTATGTTAATACTCAAGCGAATATGCGGTTAATTCAATACGATTTACACGATTATCGTGAGAAAAATTTACAAATGGCCAAAGACGGCTTTCACCCGAGTAAAGAAATTTATCAGTTATGGGCTGAAATAATAGCGAAACACATCACTGAAGAATTTTCATAGACAATAATGATTCAAACACTGGGCGAAGTTAAATCTACATGAGCAAAGACATTTCCGACGCAAATCCGCAAATCGAAACGCATCCTTTAGCGCCATTTTTGCCATCAAATGGGAAACTCTTGATGCTAGGGAGTTTTCCGCCACCCAAAACACGCTGGAAAATGGATTTTTACTATCCAAATTTCCAAAATGACATGTGGAAAATCTTTGGCCTATGTTTTTTTCAGGATAAAAATCATTTTCTCAATCTAGATAGCAAGACTTTTAAAGAACAGCGCATTCGAGATTTTTTAAATCAAAAAGGCATAGGCATTTTTGATACGGCCTATCAAGTGATTCGTTTGAAAGGAAATGCATCAGACAAGTTTTTACAGCTCCATCAGCCAACCGATATTGCGAAGCTGCTTCAAAAAATGCCGAATTGCCACAGTATTATGACGACGGGAGACAAGGCGACTGATACTTTGATGCTCTCGATGCCAGAAAATACGGAAAAACCACACATTGGGCATGCTGTTCGTACCGAATTTGCAGGCAGAGATTTGACTTTATACCGCATGCCATCATCATCTAGAGCATATCCACTAGCACTGGAAAAAAAAGCTGAAGCCTACCAAAGCTTATTTAAAGATATAGGCTTACTTTAGGGAAGTTTACGTTATTGTGAGATACCTTGAAGAAAATGTCCCTTTTAAACAGGCAAACATTCAATACTCAAAACGTGGCATCTTATGGATAAATATCAACTCCTTAGCCATCATATTCAACATAATCCCAAAGGTTTAATCGCGCTTTAATTTCTTTGCGAATATTCGGTAGCATAGGTAGTAAAGTGCCATCGATCCATAAACTCAGAGTCTGAGACGAAACTTTTTTGTTTGCATCATCAACAATTTGCGCGCCTTTCACGATCACCAAAGTTTCTTCGCTTGCCGTCGTTTCAATGCCTTTAAATAAAAGCTGTAATTCATGACCTGTATCTTGAATTAACCATTCCAACTCAATTTGGATATTGTGATTAGATTTAAGTACAGCTTGGCCTTCAATCATGTCATTGTCAGATAAGCAGTCATGCTCAACCCGAACTTTTGACAAAAACCATTCTTGATGACCAAGTTCAGGAAGTGTCGTAAAAGGCGTTAAAATATCACTTAAATTAAATTGGCGGCTTAAATCAAAAAATTGCATTAGAAAACTTTAGGAGGAGATAAAACAAAATAAGAGGTGGATGTTAAAGCATCATCAAGTTTGAGTAAAACCTTTGCTTTTATTGAGATATTTTATGTATAAATAGCATTCAATCTATCTAAATTAAGTCTAAGAAAAATGAATTGCGAAAATAATATACACACAACGGATGTGCGCAGCCCCATAGACTTAAAAGATCCAATCGAAGCTAAACAATGGGCCGCTGAAGTGAATCTTAAACGACCGTGGCGTTATGACATCTTTCAAATGTATGTTGACTCTATTTGGGCTTTCAACCCGAATGCCCGTGTACTTGAACTAGGTTCAGGTCCAGGTTATTTGGCTGAATTTTTAATTAATCATTGTCCAAATATTCACTACACAGCATTTGATTTTTCCGAAGCTATGCATGACTTGGCAAAAGGAAAACTAAGTGTAGCGCAACGCTTAAAATGCAATTTTATAACAGGGGATTTCAAACAATCGGATTGGGAAAAATCTCTTCACTTCAATGAAAAAAGTACCTTTGATGTGATTATTATTCATCAGGCCTTACATGAATTGAGACATAAGGCGTATGCAGCAGAGTTTCATCGGACTGTAAAAACGTTGTTAAATACACAAGGCGTGTATTTTGTATGTGATCATTTATATGCAGCACATGCTCAGCAAAATCATGAGTTGTATAAGTCAGTTGAGGAACATTTAGCAGCGCTTAAAGCAGCCAATTATGGCCAAGTGGAATGTCTTGGCGAAATCAATGGTTTGGTTATTTTCAAAAGCCAGCACTCATATAAACGAGACTGACCAAGAACATCTTCGACTTGATCGAACTTTTCAGATTATTTCAATAAATAGCCTCGATGAGGAAAATTTAATCATTTAGCAGTGCATTGTCATTACATCATCCATTCAATCGGGAGGTATGACACTGCTTTTATGCTAAATCTTTGGAATCGAGTTGTTTCTGGTTCATGAATATAGGTTTTGATTTTTCCATTTTTTTGATGCTCTAACCAAATGATTTCGCCGTTTTTATCCAGTTTTAGCTCATATGCAATTTGCGGTAAGTATTGGTTTAATGCGGCAGAAATATCGTTTTGTAATCGATCAGATTTAACGACTAGACCAACTTCCGAATTTAAATTTGCGGAACGTGGATCAAAGTTAAACGATCCAATAAACACCATACCGTCAATATCGAAAAATTTTGCATGCAAACTAGAGGCATTTTTGCCTTTCGCAGGGATGATATTTCCAGTCATGACTTCATACCATGTGCGTTTAGAGCGTTCTATATAGGGTTTAAATTCATATAATTTCACGCCATTTTCGAGTAAGTCTTTGCGATATTTTTGATAAAACGCATGAACGACAGCGACGTCATTGGCTAAAAATGAGTTGGTTAAGACGCGGACTTCTACATTTTTACCTGCAAGGCCTGTCAGAAAGTCAGTCCCTTGTTGTGTGGGAACAAAATAAGCTGAAACCAATTCCATGCGTTCTTTGGGCTGTCCCATCAAGGTCGAAAATTGGTTATAAATCAATTCTTGTTCTTTGGCTTCACCACGTATTTTATTCGGACTATCCGCAATGAAATGTGCTTCGGCCCAATTCACCGGTATTAGTTTAAGCTGAGCCGCCAGTTGTTGCTGTGCATAGTTAATGCGCTGCTGATCTTTAGTTAACGTTGTAGAATTTTCTTGGTATGTTTGTCTTAATTGATTTAATTCTTCTTTTGTACCTGCACCAATCCATTGCTGGACAGAATAACTCAAATCATCATTCCAAAAGTTCAAAAACACCTGATTGGCTTGTTGTATGGCTTCGCCATAGAAAAGGATGTCCAAATCTGTAAATTGAAAACTTTCACTGGCATCAAAATATTCATTACTGATGTTACGACCGCCAGTTACGCCCATAAAACCATCGGCAATAATTAATTTATTATGCATACGATGGTTAATGTGCTTTAAGCGAAATGCATAATCAATGACACGTAAATTTCTGAATTTATAGGGATTAAACAGTTTGATTGAAATATTGGGATGAGCTGAAAGGGATTGTAAGGTCGGATCGAGTTTCGTCCCGTTTTGATCATCAATTAATAGCCTTACTTTTACCCCACGGTCAGCGGCATGCAGTAATTCTCGAAACATCAGATGCCCAATAGCATCATTTCCCCAAATGTAATATTGCAAATCGATGGTGTATTTTGCATTTCGAATTAAATGTAGGCGAGAAGCAATGCTTAAGAAAGCATCATCTAAGGCTAAATAAGCCGTTTGTTTTTGTTTTAATTTTTCAAAATCCGTAGCAGACGTAATCCATTTTTCTGCATGTGATTGTATAGGGACATCTTTTTTTGACTGATTGCTAGGTAAGCTGCATCCAGTTAATAGGCTGATCGAAACAGTTAAACCGACAGTACAACTTATTTCACGTAATTGTATCATTCGAATAGCATTAATCATTCCTTGAAAAATTCATCATAACATCATGTTTTAAGGTTGTATTTAGGCTTAAAAAGAGGTTACTGTAACTCATCTGTTAATATAAGCCATACAGGATGTTTTTAGACATGAAATCACGTGCAGCCGTTGCTTTTGGACCGGGTCAGCCTTTAGAAATTGTAGAAATTGATGTGGCACCACCTAAAGCAGGTGAGGTTTTAGTCAAAATTAGCCATACAGGTGTGTGTCATACAGATGCATTTACATTGTCGGGTGATGATCCTGAAGGCGTATTTCCAGCAATTTTAGGGCATGAAGGTGCAGGTGTTGTGGTTGAAGTCGGTGAAGGTGTGACTTCAGTGCAACCAGGTGATCATGTTATTCCACTTTATACCGCAGAATGTGGTGAATGTTTATTCTGTAAATCGGGTAAAACAAATCTTTGTGTATCTGTACGAGCGACACAAGGGAAAGGTTTAATGCCGGATGGCACAACACGTTTTTCTTATAATGGTCAGCCGATTTATCACTATATGGGCTGTTCAACATTCTCTGAATATACTGTGGTTGCAGAAGTGTCTTTGGCAAAAATTAACCCTGAAGCGAACCACGAACATGTATGTTTGTTGGGTTGCGGCGTAACAACAGGCCTTGGTGCAGTTAAAAATACCGCTAAAGTTCAGGAAGGTGACTCAGTTGCAGTCTTTGGTTTAGGTGGTATTGGTTTGGCTGTGGTACAAGGTGCTAAAAAAGCCAAAGCAGGTCGTATCATTGCCGTAGATACCAATCCTGACAAATTCAAACTGGCTGAAGAATTTGGCGCTACAGATTTTGTTAATCCAAAAGACTATGATCGTCCAGTTCAAGAAGTGATTGTAGAAATGACGGGTTGGGGCGTCGACCATTCATTTGAATGTATTGGCAATACCAATGTGATGCGCTCTGCTTTGGAATGTGCTCACCGTGGTTGGGGGCAATCTGTGATTATTGGTGTGGCAGGTGCAGGTCAAGAAATTTCAACCCGTCCATTCCAATTGGTTACAGGTCGTACTTGGAAAGGCACTGCTTTCGGTGGTGTTAAAGGTCGTTCACAATTACCGGGTATGGTAGAAGAAGCCATGTCAGGTGAGATCAAACTTGAACCATTCGTGACCCATACCATGGGGTTGGATAAAATCAATGAAGCGTTTGATTTAATGCATGAAGGTAAATCAATTCGCTCTGTTGTGCATTTTGAAGACTAAACATTGATTTAAATATTATTGATTTATCTACTAATCATTAAATATTAATGCGTTAATTTTCACTGTTTTAAAAACTAGGCTTTGGCCTAGTTTTTTTTATTTGTGTTGTTACGACAAATCAGAACTTCAAATTTGGATTTGCAAAAAGTGACAGATTGTTAGACATAAAATGATAAAAAATGCCAAATGATAAATTTTGTCCCGAATTCACATGGTGGGAAATTAGCACTAAACATAAGGTAAGCATAATTTAAAAACAAATGTATATTAATGCATTATCCGAGGCAAAAAATGACAACTACAAGTTACAAGCCTGAGTGGATTCGGGAAGATTTTATTGATTTTATTTCAGAAAAATTTGATGCAATTTGGGCCTACAAACGTATAAAAGCACAATTGGTCAAATCACGTTGTGTGGGGATCGGGTTTTATGAACTGAGTTTTTTAGCGAATCACAATTTTAAAGTTGTAAATTATCGACCAGGCCAATGTGTTCTGGTGACAGTTGTCAAAGATGGTGTACGTCATCAACGTAGCTATAGCGTCGTCGAAATTAATACATCTGGTCATGTGGTGATTGCAGTTAAACAGCAAGGCAAAGTGTCCAATTGCCTGACGCAATTAAAAACAGGTGATGTTGTTGAATTATCGCAACCGCAAGGTGAGTTTGGCCTAAAGCTAAATTCGGATCGACCAATTTTACTGCTTGCTTCTGGTAGTGGCATTACCTCAATCATGACTTTGTTTAAACAAGCGATTAAGCTTGGGCGTACGGTTGACCTGATTTATTTCAATCGAGATGATGCGTATTTGGATGAATTGATTCAACTGGCGAAGCAATCAAACCATGCACATTTACATGCGATTAATACGCTGAAAACTAAATTACATATCTCACCAGAGGTGCTAAACCACATGGTCCCCGATTTTAAGCAGCGAGATTGCTATGCCTGTGGTGCAGCGCCAATGATGCAAAGCATTGAGCAACTGTATCGTGAGTTTAAGCTTTCAGAATATTTAAATACTGAATATTTTCAGATGATTGCTGATGATTCAGTGCCTGCTCAACCTGTCACTTTTAGTTTAGCCCAGCAAGATTTTTTGGCAGAGGGTAATTTACTGGAAAGTGCTGAAAAAGCTGGTTTAAAACCTGCGCATGGCTGTCGGATGGGTATTTGTAATACCTGTTCGTGTACCAAATTACAGGGTTCAGTGAAAAACCTACTCACTGGCGAAATTGATCATGTGAATAACACACAAATCAAATTATGTGTCTCTCAGGCAATTTCACCTGTACGTATTCAACTCTAATCCAAGCCGCATAAAAACAAATCAGGGGCATCATCATGAATCAATCGATATATATTAGTCCGAATAGTAAGTCACGTTATTTATCACCCGAACAAACTGCTGAATTTGGCGAAAAAGTTGAGCAAATTCGTCGTGAAATCATGCAGAGTGTGAGTGAAAAAGATGCAGCGTACATTTACAAAATTCGCAATTTTGTCCGTTATAGCGAGATCGCATCTCGTGGCATGTTGATGTTTGCAGGCTGGATTCCACCGGTGTGGTTACTGGGTACTGGTTTATTGGGTATTTCTAAAATCGTAGAGAACATGGAACTCGGTCATAATGTGATGCATGGTCAGTTTGATTGGTTAAATGACCCGAGTTTAAATGGTGCTAATTATGATTGGGATACCATTGCCACGGGCCAAGACTGGAAATATACCCATAACTATGTGCATCATACCTATACCAATATTGTGGGGATGGACCATGATGTCGGCTATGGTTTAATTCGTGTGAGTGAATCGCAAAAGTGGGAGCCACGTTTCCTTTTTAATATTCCACTGGCTGCCCAACTCATGGTTTTCTTTGAGTGGTATGTCGGCATTCAACGTTTACATTTAGAAGATGTTATTGCGTATAAAACCAAAACTTGGAAAGATGTATGGCATGAAGCGGCCGATGTACGTCAGAAAATTAAGCGCCAAGTGATTAAAGATTATGTGTTTTTCCCGCTTATTGCAGGTCCCAATGCGATTCCGGTATTTGCAGGAAATGCTGTAGCCAACGTGATTCGTAGCTTATGGGCTTCCGCTGTCATCTTTAATGGCCATTTTACAGAAGATGCGGAAAACTTTGAGATGGATAATACCGAAAATGAAACTCGAGCAGAGTGGTATCTCCGTCAAATTCGTGGCTCAAGTAATTTTAGTGGAACACAATGGTTGCATATACTCAGTGGTAATTTGAGTCACCAAATTGAACACCATTTATTCCCTGATATGCCTGCAAACCGCTATGCAGAAGCCGCACCTAAAATTAAAGCACTTTGTGAGGAATATGGTATTCACTATAATGAAGCCAGTTTCATCAAACAGTTTGCCAGCGTTTGGGTCCGCCTCGCGAAATGCTCAGTGCCGAATGACTGGAGAGCCGAGCTCAAGGAACGCTCAGCATCACTTCAGCAGCGCCTTAAACAAAAAATCATGAAGAAAATCGGGCGTTAAAACACAGTATCGAATGGATGATTTTTAAAGCATTAAATTAGCCAAAGTAGCTTTCATCTACTTTGGTAATTTTAGATATTTCTAAAAAAATAAGAGCTATTCTACGAATTGCACGCTACTCTGAATGCCACAAGATTCTACAAAATATGCATCATGTGAAACGAGGATCACTGCACCTGTATAATGCTGAATGGCTTGAGCCAATAACATTCTAGACTCTATATCTAAATGGTTTTCAGGTTCATCTAACAATAAAAGCTCAATATTCGGTGTTAAATAATTTAAGCCCAATAAGGTCACTTTTAAACGCTCACCACCACTTAAACAGTGAAATGGCAGTTCCGCTTTTTGACCACGGATTCTAAGTTGACCGAGTTGATTACGCCATTCCGTTGATGAAACCTCATGATTAAACTTTGCTAGATTGTCTAAAACACTCAATTCAGGTGATAAATCATTCAAGTTTTGGTCTAAATACAGGGTATGCACAGACAAAAATAATTCATGGTTAGACTGTGATGTGGTCTGACTCAAATACTTTAGAAATGTAGATTTACCAATACCATTTTTTCCTTTTAAATGAATTTTTTCACCTGCCTGTAAGGCCAAATCGAAAGGAAGGTGCTGAGATGTTTTGCGATGAAAATGTTTAACTCTTAAAATTTCTCCTGTTTTTTCAGCGTGATGTTGAAAAACGAATTTCTGCTCTTTGACATGCTCAAGTTGTTGCTGTGACTGAATCAGTTGAGATATCTTTTCTTCCAATTGCTTCTGCTGTTGCGTTTGAACTGTCGCTAGGCTTTGACCTGCTTGTTCCTTTTTAAAATCGAGTAATACTTTAGCTTGGGAACTCGACTTGCGTAGTGCATGACCTTGTTGTTCTCTTTTTTGCGCTTTCGTCTGTGTTTCGTGTTGTTGTAATTTGAGTTGTTTTAACTCACGCTGATGCTGTATAGCATTACGCTGTATGGCTTTATTTTGCTGATCATTTTGTTGAGCGTAGTCTTCATAGTTACCAGTAACATGACTGAGTCCAAACTCATTTAAAGCATAGATATGATCTACATGTTGCAGCAACTCTCGATCATGACTGACGACGAATGCACCCGCAGGATGGTTTTTTAAGCGATCGATGAGCCATAAGCGTGAGGATGCATCTAAATGGTTACTTGGTTCATCCAAAAGTAAATAATGGTCGGTTTTTAAAAATAATGCACACAAAGCCAATTTGGTTTTTTGACCTTCACTCAGCTGAGCGACTGGGAAATTTAAATCTGTCGGAAGTGACGCCTGCTTAAGTTGTTGCGGCCAAAGTGTAGGACGGTGCCACTGGTTTTCAGTCAGTTCAAAGTCTTCAAAACTGGCATTGCCTATTTCGATACGTTGAAATGCGTCATATAAATCTTCCACACCTAGTGCAGAAGCAATCGTGTCAGCTTCTAGTCGAGAAAATTGTGATAAATAGGCATGTGGTACATTCCATGAAATTTCACCTTCATAGGGGAGATCTTTCAGATTTTGCGCATGTAAGATTTTAAGGATGCAGGATTTTCCTAAACCATTGCGACCAACACATGCCGAAAGTTGTTGTTGATTGAGGTTAAATTTCAGGTTTTTAAAAAGTGTTTTGGATGGAAATTCCAAGCTAAATTTGGAAATTGTACAAGCCGTTTGAGTCATAGATGCACCTTGCGATAGCAAAGATGCGCAATACAAATAACTAATTTTATTCTATAAAAAAGACAATATTTGAGAAAATGCAGTCGAAGTCATTAGCCATGTGTTTGCACATCAAAAAATGGATTTGATGATGAAAAAAACAGGGCTTACTTCATTGGCAAATACTCGAATTAAAAATAAGTGGAAAAAATCTTAAGACAGCCTAATGTTGTGCAGTCTAATAAATGTTTATTTATTAATCAATACATCAAATTTTAAAAATAGGTCGCAATTATTTACAGCAGCGTTATTTAATACAACAAAATAGCAAAAAACTATTGTCAAACCGATGAATACAGCGTATTTTAATTTTCAGACAGATACTTTTTGATGAAATCAAGATGTTAAAGCAACCTTTAATCTCAAACGCATATTATTACTTCTGGCAGTTTAGATAATTGCCTGAACGCGTTCGGGCATGAAAAAGGTTGCCCACCAAGTTTATACCTGATCGGCAACCCTGATCAGGTTTTTTTATGTCTTGATTTTTATAATATTTTTGGAGAAATCTCATGTTTACAGTAAATAATTCATATTTTAGCAACGGTTATTGGTTTTACTTTAGTCAGTCTATGTCTAAAGCCTTGAAGTCCCAAAGTCCCATAACGCTCAGATAAAAGATCGGACTGTTTATACGTACAGTCCAAAGGAATAGAACCAATGAATGCGCTAAATACAGCTTTACAACAAACTCAAAATTCAGAAATTCAGAAATCTACACGGCCAAAAGAAACGCTTTTGAGCTTGCCACATCAACTGAAACAACAATTACCTTTATCAGTTCATGCTGCAGAACAAATTGCTTCACATCGTGCTACTATTCAAAATATTTTGACGGGTCAAGACCCGCGTCTAATGATTATTACCGGTCCATGTTCAATCCATGATCCGATTGCTGCGTTGGAATATGCAGAAAAATTAAAACAATTACAGGCACAGGTTTCAGATCAAATTTTTCTTGTGATGCGCGCATATATTGAGAAACCACGTACTACAGTGGGCTGGAAAGGCTATATGTATGACCCAAGTTTAGATGGTTCATCTAATATGCAGTTGGGCTTAGAAAAATCACGTGAGCTGTACTTACAAATTATTGAAATGGGTTTGCCAATTGCCTCTGAAATTTTAAGCCCAATGGCGACGGGTTATTTTGATGACCTTTTGGCTTGGGGTGCAATCGGTGCGCGTACCAGCGAATCACAAATTCATCGTGAAATCTCGAGTCATATGCCATACAGTATTGGTTTCAAAAACGGAACAGATGGCTCAATCCAAATTGCTCTAGATGCTATTCAATCTGCTTCGCATCCACACCAGTTTTTAGGTATGAGCCAAACTGGCTTACCGTGTATTTTAGAATCGGTCGGCAACCCGCAAGCACATTTGATTTTACGTGGTTCCAATACAGGTCCAAATTATAGTTTGGCTGAAATAGACAAAATTCGCAGAAAAGTAAAAGGCGATTTACCAGCTTTAGTGATCGATTGTAGTCATGGCAATAGCCATAAAGACCCAATGAAGCAACCTGAAGTATTACGCACAATTGTTGCGGAGCGTGAGCATACCCAAGTGCGTGGTGTGATGTTAGAAAGTCATTTAGTGGATGGTAATCAAAAAATTAGTTGTGAAATGACTTATGGTCAATCTGTAACAGATGGATGCTTAGGTTGGGACAAAACCATTGATTTGATTCAACAGGTTGCGAATGAACTTCGTGTATCACAAATCAAACGTAGTGCTTAACAATCCAGAGCATACTCAGTCTGAATTGATGTAGCCCAAAGCCTTAGAATATTGATTGTTCTAAGGCTTTTATTTTGAAAAATCCTTTGTTGTTTACTGTGATATAAAAATTGAAATATGGCTTATATTTTAAAATATATACTGATAATTCAGTATTTTATGTTTGAGTGAATCACACTTTTTATGCACAATAATATCTAAGCCCAATACAGCGCCTGAAATAATGACAATCTGTGCTTGGGTGTTTGAAATTTTATATTGGGGAAGTTGATGTACACTGCTGAATTGCTGGAAGAAGCACGCCGTTTTATGTTCCACATGTTAACAAAAGTGGTTGAATATGGTGGTTCTGATTTATTTATTACGGCAGATTTTCCACCAAGTATTAAACATCAAGGCATGATGAAACCCTTTGGGCAGCAAGAGCTTGATGCTGAGAAAACAAAGCTTTTCGCCTATAGTCTGATGAATGAGAAGCAGCGCAAAGAATTTGAGAAAGAATTAGAATGTAACTTTGCGATTAGTGTGCCAAACGTTTCACGTTTTCGTGTCAATGTATTTCAGCAACAGTTACATGTAGGTATGGTCATTCGTACCATTACCGCAGAAATTCCAAACTTTGAAAAACTTAAATTACCGGCTTCGCTTAAGCATGTAATTATGGAAAAACGTGGTTTGGTTTTAGTCGTTGGTGGAACAGGTTCAGGGAAATCAACCTCTTTAGCGGCACTGATTGATTATCGAAATGAAAACAGCGCAGGGCATATCATCACTGTTGAAGACCCAGTGGAATATGTCCATAAACATAAAAAATCTATGATTACGCATCGTGAAGTTGGTGTAGATAGTCATTCGTGGCATAACGCCTTAAAAAATACACTACGACAAGCGCCAGACGTGATTTTAATCGGTGAGATTCGTGATACCGAGACTATGGAACATGCAATTGCCTTTGCTGAAACAGGACATTTATGTTTAGGTACGCTACATTCAAATAACGCCAATCAAACCCTAGATCGGATTATTAACTTCTTCCCAGAAGAGCGAAGAAATCAATTGCTTATGGATTTATCGAGCAATATGAAAGCGATTGTTTCTCAGCGTTTAATCCGGACTGAAGATGGTAAAGGACGCCGTGCAGCCGTTGAAATCATGTTAAACACGCCGCTTATTTCAGATTTGATTTTGAAAGGTGAGTTTCATGAATTAAAAGCGATCATGGCAAAATCTCGTGAACTTGGGATGCAAACTTTCGACCAAGCTTTATTTGATTTATATAATGACGGCGCAATTTCTTATGAAGAAGCCTTAAGAAATGCTGATTCAACCAATGAACTACGTTTGCAAATTAAACTAAAAAGTTCACGTGCAAATGGTACTTCAGCGGCTGCGCAATCGTTTAGTATGGTTGAAGAAAAGAAAGAAGAACCTGAAAGTACCGAAGTTTCGGAAGAAATATAAGCTGCATATTCATGCAAATGGTATATAAGCCAATTCAGCCATCATATTGAAATAAAAAAATCAGCCTGAGGGCTGATTTTTTAGATATTAGAAATATTTACAGGCCAGCTTCATATTGTTCGCTGGTCAATAAAGCATCTACATCAGCCATATTGTCTGGTTTAATTTTATAAATCCAACCTTTGCTATAAGGCGCATCGTTTACAAAATCTGGATCATCTTCAAGGTCTGGATTGACTTCAACAACCACACCAGAAACCGGAGCATGAATATCAGAAGCGGTTTTTACCGACTCAACCACACCCGCTTGTTCGCCAGCAGTGATATGTTGACCAACATCTGGTGCTTCAACATAAACTAAATCACCCAATGCGTCTTGTGCATGATCAGAAATGCCTGTAACAACAAGGTCACCTTCAATTCGCACCCATTCATGTGTACTTGCGTACTTTAAATCTGAAGGATGATTCATTGATAACTCCTTAAATCCATTAAATTCATTTTTGGCATGAGTTATACATGCTTTTTAGGTAAAACAAAAGACTTATAAGTACGGATCTTTACGCCAATTGCTTGGGCTACGACCACTCCAACGCTTAAAAGCACGGCTAAAATTGGCGACATCGCTATAGCCCAATTCATCAGCAATTTGCTCTAAGGTAAAATCAGTTCGTGACAGGAGCGAAGTAGCATGACGGTAGCGAACTTCGTCAACCAATGTTGAAAATGAAGTCCCTTCGGCAGCAAGTTGGCGTTTAAGAGTTCGATCGGACATGTGTAGCCGTTCAGCAACACTTTCAATACTTAAATAGTGCTGCTCAGAGTTGGTTAAAATGTCACGAACGCGCATGGCAATACGGTGACGTTCGCCCAAAGCGGAGAGTTCAGCTTCACATTGATTAATCGCGATTTGACTGGCAATCGGGTCTGCATGGACCAATTTATTGGTTAAATATTGCTTATCAAAACTGAGTAAAAGGTGTGGCTGATCAAATCTAAATTGGTGCCGTGGATATTTGGCAATAAACCGCTCAAAACCTTCAGGTTGAGGGAAATCAAAATCAATTTCACCAGCAGAATAATCCACACCGGTAATTGCTTTGCCCATGCTGATCATGCCAAAAATTAAGGCAATTGAAATCTCAGTACGTAAAGGCTCTATCGTAACGTCGGTTTGTAGTTGAACAGTCGCTTTGGTTCCAAAAGTCGAGAAAAAAAGCTGTAAAAAGGGCATGCGTAACTGAATAAAACGGTTTGCCAAGACTAAGGCATCGGTTATGTCCTTCGCCGTCATGATGGCATAGCCAATAAAACCATGAATCGAGATGCGCATTTGGTTGCCTAAATGAAAACCTAATGTTGGCTCACCAGTTAAACGTAGTGCGTGCTCTACCAATTGATTGGCGATGGGTGTTGGAATACGGAAATCTGGTTCAGCCAATTGTTCGCTGTTTAATCCGAAGGGACTAAATAATGTTTCTGCAGTGTAGCCCCATCGAGAGACCACATCTAAAAGGAGCAATCCATACACTCCGGGAATACCCTGATCCTGACGGGAATTAATTGTTTTCATAGCGTTCCGTTGCAATGCGGGTTTTTCTTCTGTTCAAGGTTATATTGGCATGATTCCGTGTTGTATCCCACAAAAATTGTTGGACAAACTGACTAGGCTCAACTATTTATAGCGGCCTACCTTAGCATTGTAAAGTAGGCCATTAAGGATTAATTCGCTTTAAATTCTTTGGAAAAGACCACAATTTTGGTCGTAGACATATACAGAACGTCATTGTGCTGATTGAGCGCTTGCGTAACATAGGTCACAATGCCGCGGTCTGTCTTACTTTTCGACGGAGTAATTGCAAATATTTCAACTTCTACACGAATTTTATCCCCCGGACGTGTTGGGCGCGGCCAACGCAGACTTGACTCTGAGCCAATTAAGCCATAAGCCACAGGGAAACATTCAGTCCATAAGCGCATTGTTACAGCAGCAGTATGCCAACCACTTGCCGCTAGCCCTTGAAAGATCGGGTGCTGTTGGGCTTTGACTTCATCTGTATGAAATTCCTGAGGATCAAAAGCGTTGGCAAATTGCTTGATTTCTTCAACAGTCATTTCATATTCACGACTGCTAAAGTGATCACCAACTTTAAGGTCTTCCAGATACAGCATTTTCATCTTCCTTTGATTCTACTTTATGTTGTTCTATTAAAAATCCACCGGTTTGACGCTGCCACAAGTGTGCATAAATACCATTCAAAGCAACAAGCTCTTCGTGGGTGCCTTGCTCAGCAATACGTCCTTGATCCAAGACAATCAAGCGATCCATTTGCGCAATGGTTGAAAGTCGATGCGCAATGGCAATCACAGTTTTACCTTGCATCAAATCATCTAAACTCGATTGAATCGCGGCTTCGACTTCTGAATCGAGCGCACTTGTGGCTTCATCTAAAATTAAAATCGGTGCGTCTTTTAAAAATACTCGAGCAATCGCAATACGTTGACGCTGACCACCTGATAATTTTACGCCACGTTCACCGACAAATGCGTCATAGCCACGTTGGCCACGTAAATCGATCAATTGAGGAATGAATTCGTCAGCTTTCGCTTTACGCACTGCATCATACATTTCTTCATCGGTTGCATTCGGGCGACCATATTTAATATTTTCTTCAACTGTACGATGCAATAACGAGGTGTCTTGGGTCACCAATGCAATATTTTTTCTTAAGCTATCTTGGGTAATATCTTCTATATTTTGGCCATCAATCGAAATACGACCATGATTGATATCGTAAAAGTGGAGTAAAAGTTGAATTAATGTCGATTTTCCGGCACCCGAACGTCCGACAATACCGATTTTTTCGCCTGGTCGAATGGTTAAATTAAATTGATCGATGACATTTTTATCATTATAAGCAAAACTGACGTCCTCAAATTTAATTTCGCCTTGCGGTACTTTTAAGTCGGTTGCATCAGCTTTGTCTTGAATATGAATTGGGCGGCCCATGGTTTTCATCCCATCTTGAATGGTCCCGACATTTTCAAATAGGGCAGATGTTTGCCACATCATAAACTCGGAAATACTACTGAGTTTTAAAATCATGGCGGTCGCTGCTGCAATGACCCCAAGCTCAGCTTGACCATCCATCCAGAGCCAAACGGCTGTTCCCAGTACGCCACCATATAAAACAATGATCAGCAAATTCGTCGCGATGTTGTATTTTGCAGCAAGTCGCATTTGCTTATACACCGTCACCATAAACTCTTTCATAGAGGCTTTAGCATATTGGCTTTCGCGTCCTGCATGGGCAAACAATTTCACCGTTTGAATGTTGGTGTAGGCATCGGTGACACGACCAGTCATTACTGCGCGTGCATTGGCTTGTTCATTTGAAATTTTGCTTAATTTTGGGATGAAATAGCATGCAGAACCAATAAATAAAGCCAGCCAAAGTAATAAAGGAATAATCAACAGTGGCGATATAGCACCTAAAATGACAGTGATCGAAATCAGGTAAATGAAGACATAGGCCAACATGTCACCAAGAATAATCCAAAACTCACGTACAGCCAGTGAAGTTTGCATAACCTTGGCAGATAAACGACCAGCAAAGTCGTTGTGGAAGAAATCTAAACTTTGTTTCAATAATAAGTTATGAAATCTCCAACGTAGGCGCATTGGAAAGGTACTATATAAAATCTGATGTTTAATAATGGTTTGAAGGCAAGAAAAGAAGATATTTGCCAATAAAATAAAGCTTAAAATAGTTAGATTCGTCTGGTGCTGCTGTAAAAAGGTTTCAGGCTGAGACTTACTGATCCAATTGACTAATTCGCCAATTTTGGAATAAAGCAATGCTTCAAAACTCGCTACACCAGCTGTACAGAGTACCAATAACAAGAGGTATTTTTTTACACCCGTTGCAGCTTGCCATACAAAGGGGAAAAATTTTGTTGGCAATGGTTTATTCAAGTCCTGTTCAGGATAAGCGTCAACTAAATTTTCAAACCATTTAAGCATGCAGATAACCTGAGAATTTTACTGTAATTAATCTTTCTTTCTTCAGCTCTGAGTGTAATGGATTCGCTAATTTTTCTCCATTTTGATTTGTTTATTTACTTAAAAAGCTTGGCTGCAAAAATTCATAAAATTAAAATGCACAACCCGATTACGACCTTGGCGTTTTGCTTCATATAAAGCAATATCGGCTTGTTTAATTAACTGATCAAGTTTGGCGTGGTCAGGGTCAATTTTGGAAACACCAATGGAGATCGAAAATTTCACCAATTGACCATCCATATGAAATTGATATTGTTCCATTTTATGTCTTAACCGTTCAGCAATTTTTAATGCATCTTCTGGGACAGTAAAAGGTAAAAGTACAATAAATTCTTCACCTCCAAAACGTGCCAACATATCGTAAAAACGCATTTCTTTCCGTGCAATTTCAGCAATTTGGCATAGCACTTGGTCGCCGACATCATGTCCGTATTGATCATTAATCGCTTTAAAATGATCGACATCAAAAATCAAAAGACTGGTACAGACCGTCATTGGGGTTTCTTGGATTTTTTTATTGGCAGCATGTACAAATTGGCGACGATTGCTTAACTGGGTTAATTCATCCGTATGGGCAATTTTGCGCAGGGTATGAAAGTTCCAGTCATCTAGCAGCGCTCTTAGAAAGGTTTTACGAGAGTTGAGCGTAGAGTTCCAGCAGATATACATACTGAACAGCAGCACAGGAACGTACACCAATAAAAATATTGTAAAATCACCAAAATCATTAATGCGCCATGCGCCAAAAAGGATCGCTGCCGTGATCATGGCTGAGGTCATAATCGAAGGGCGAAAATGCACATGAATACTTAAATTACCCAATACGATCAAAATAATGGCGGCATATTGATAGCTATGAACCAGTTCATTTTTCGACTGAAGTAATATCTCAAACCAGAGGATTGCAGAAAGGCAAGTCGCTAGTGGTAATATTAAATCGAGCAATTTAATCTGTTTGATATATTTAAACAGAACATAGTTCAGGCTAAATGCACCAATAATAGCAATGATACGAATCACACCTGACAGTACTTCTATGTCAGGCAGAACATAGCGATCTGCCCAAAAATAGATTAAAAATGCCAATTGAGCGAAATAGTTGACCTGCTTTAAATAGTCTTTCTGGTTGTAGTACAAAAATTTGTAATAAGCATTTTTAAACTGTGCCGGGATACGTGCAATCGGGTCGGATAAAGCACGCTCAATACGGACACGATTCTCTAAGTCACATGCTTCTGCCTGTATGAGCGTATGTTTGGCAGAAGTGCGATTCATCGATTCTATGAGTAATTGTGATTCGTTTTTAACTGATTTCCGAGAAGGTTGATTGGGGCCTTCCATGATCAAGTTCCTATTTTAGAAGCGTTTTTATGCAACTGTTAACAAATAGTATCTAAAAATGTCTACATTTGTATAGTATTTGTTCTGGTTTTTTTAATTATTTTAGCTGTTTCAGATGAATTATATGTTTAAGGAAATATTGCTCTGGGCATTTATCTGGTTCGCTCTCATTCCTTGCAACGCATGATCAATAATCATTTGTGATAGTTGAGTAGGTTTTAAACGAAAGTCCCATATATATTCAACAGCCATTGTGACTTTTTTAATTTACAGAATTTCTACTTCGAATATACATGGGAAGACGAACGTTTAGGCCTTAGATTTTATCGGCATTTGGTTGGATGAGGGCTTTAAAATCGGCACTAGAAGGGGCTTGATAGATTTTAAGTCCAAACTCAGGTGTGATTGCGATCAGATGGTCAAAGATATCCGATTGAATCGCTTCATAATCTTTCCATGCAATAGTTTTACTAAAAGCATAAATCTCTAAAGGAATGCCTTCACTCGTGGGTTGTAACTGACGCACCAAAATCGTTTGGTGTTGGGCAATGCCTGAATGCTGTTGTAAATAAAATTCTACATAGGCACGAAAGGTCCCAAGATTGGTTAAACGGCGCTGATTATATTGCGACTGATTGGAAAGTTGCTGATTAAACTGAGCAAGCTCTTCATGCTTATGATCAAGATATTGATCTAATAATAAAAATTCTTTGAGTTTATTTTGCTCATCCTGAGTCATGAAATGAATAGAGCTTTGATCGATATAAAGTGAGCGTTTGATGCGGCGTACACCGGACTGTGCCATACCACGCCAGTTTTTAAAGGTGTCTGTCACCAGTTTATTGGTTGGAATCGTGGTAAAGGTCTTATCAAAGTTCTGTACAGTAATGGTATGTAATGACATATCAATGACATCGCCATCCGCATTGAGCGAGGGCATTTCAATCCAGTCACCAATTCGCACCATGTCATAAGAAGAAATTTGTACCGAAGCCACCAGTGACAAAATGGTATTTTGGAAGACCAACATCAGTACAGCCGCCATAGCACCGAAGCCTGCGAGTAATGTAAATACATCTTTTTTCAGAAAAGTACCTAAGATCATTAGGCCACAAACCAAAAAGATGATCAATTTGACCAACTGCAAATAGCCTTTAATTGGTTTGTTTCTAGATTTTGGATTACGTTGATAAATCAGATTAAAAATATTTAGTAATTCAGAAATGGCTAAAGCAATGGTCAGGAAGATAAAGGCCTGACAAGCCATTTGAACGATTGAGATAAACTTCACAGATAAATGTGGGACTGTGGTTATGCCATTTAAGATTACAATTGCTGGAACAATGTTGGCAAAGCGTTTAATCACACTATGTTCTGACAAAATTTGACTGTGGCTAAAGGCCATTTTAGACACGAGCTTACGAATACCACGTACCACAATTTGCTTGGCGATAAAATTTGCAATGATGGCAAAAATAATAATGAAACTGAGCGATGTCAGCATTTCTAACCAAGGGTATTGATCTGACCAATCTTGAATATTTTTAATGAACTGAAATTTTTCCAAAATTATCCTACTCTTATTGAAGTAAATGAAAGGGTTAATGATCAAACTATTGTAATTGTGGTGATTATATAAGCAATTTTATACTCGTAAAATTTACGGAGTTACGACATGTATAGTCCATAATGTTACTTATTGGGTGCTAAGGAATGATTTTTTGAAGGTATAACCGATATTTATGGACTGAAAAAGATTAATGTTGATAAAAAAAAGCCCCCGAATCGGGAGCTTCATTGGCGATTTGAAGTGCTTACCACATTAAATCATCAGGAATTACATAAGCTGCATACGGATCTTCTTCATCCGTGGTTTGTTCATTCACTTCAGAATTATTCACAATAATAAAGCCTTCCATTTTCGCATTAATACGGTCGGCTAATTCTTTTGGTAAAAAAGCATAGTTGCTATTTTCCCGTGCAATAACAAGACTGCCAGCAACCAAGGCATTATAAATTTGCTGATTGATATAAAGCTTTTTGATCTTGGCATCATCGATAAATTGATAGGTCGATTCGCCATCGGTATCACGAATTTTATGCTGATTAATCATTTGCATGATGGCAGCTTTTAATTCTTTTTCTTGCAACACTGCTTTACGATCTTGCTCTAAAGCATGATCTTTGGCCATTTTCTGCTGCTGATCTTGCTCAATTTTCGCCTTGATTTCAGCATCTTTACTTTCACCAGTACGTTTTTCATGTACGGCTTGTTTAGACAATTTTTTTGCCTTTTTATTATCGACCAGACCTGCTTTAAGCAGTTGCGCCTGTAATGCATTTTTAACCATAGTACGTTCCAACTAATCGTGTATATGTCGATAATGAAAATAGATGATCCAATATACTGCGCTCATAACTACACTGAGTGCGGCAGGAATTAGGAATGCGTTTAATTTTAAATAAGGATAAAGCCAACTGGCAAGTATGCCACCGACGATAAATCCCGCTAAAATTAATAAATGTAAGACCACACGTTTAGACTCAACCGAAAGTCCACGAGCTTTATAACCCAAAGCCAAACCTAAGTCCGTCAAAACACCAGAGAGGTGTGTGGTACGAATAATGGTGCCTTTATAGTGGCTGACCATTGCATTTTGTACACCCATCGCCACGCATGCCCAAAGCAAAGCATAACGTGGAAAATAGGGTAATAGCAGCCAACACAGGACAATAAAAAAAGCCACCAAGCTTAATGGGACGCCATAACGTCGGGTTAAGCTAAAGTGACTATTTCCAAGAATAAGCCCACTATAAAATGAGCCAATCACATAACAGAGCAACACTAAAATCAAATAAATAATTGTAGCCGGCTGCCATGCAATTAAAGCCATGGCTAACATACTGACATTACCCGTCATGTGAGATACCGACTGGTGCAAGATCGTCACCAGCCCGAGTACATTAATCATTCCTGCATTCACTGCGAGAAAAAAAGCACCCAGTTGTATCCACAGCGGTAAAGTCTGAAAAGGCATGGCCTCGCCTTAAAAAGTATCCAATATCAGGATATTATCTTAAACCACGGTCTACTGCAGTTGTAAATAATACGTCAGTCGAAGAGTTTAAAGCTGTTTCAGTTGAATCTTGAAGTACACTAATGACCATACCAATGGCAACAACTTGCATCGCGATATCGCTTGAAATACCAAACAGGCCACAAGCCACTGGAATAAGCAGCAATGAACCACCAGCAACACCTGAAGCACCACATGCAGAAACGGTAGCAACGACTGATAAAATCAACATGGTGCTGAAATCAACAGAAATGCCCAAAGTATGAACTGCTGCTAGAGTGAGGACTGTAATTGTGACTGATGCACCTGCCATATTGACAGTTGCACCTAAAGGAATTGCTACACTTGCAGTTGATTCAGGGACACCAAGACGCTTTGCAAGGTCTAGGTTAACTGGGATGTTTGCAGCTGAACTACGTGTAAAGAATGCAGTGATACCACTTTCGCGTAGGCATTGGAAAACCAATGGGAACGGGTTTGAGCGAGTCATAAATGCCACCATTAGTGGGTTAATGACCAAAGCTACAAAAAACATGGTACCGAGTAATACCGCAAGTAAGTGCGCATAACTAACAAGCGTTTTTAGACCTGAGTCGGCAAATGTAACAGCAACCAAACCGAAGATACCAATAGGTGCAAAGTTAATCACTAAACGGATCACTTTATTCACTGCATCAGCAGCGTCAGATAAAAAGACTTTGGTGTTCTCTGATGCATGACGAAATGCAATACCTAAGGCAACAGCCCAAGCCAAAATACCAATGAAATTTGCTTCAGAAATTGCTGTAACAGGGTTTGCGACAAAACTTAATAATAAGTTTTTCAATATTTCAGCAAGACTGCCTGGCGGCACAAGGTTTTCTGCAGCAACATCAAGAATTAATGTACTAGGGAATAAAAGGCTTGCTACTACTGAACTTAAAGCAGCAAGGAACATACCAATAGCGTACATCAACATAATCGGTTTAATGTAAGAATTACTGCTACCCACTTTGAAATTTGCAATGGATGACAGTACAAGTACAAAGACCAGTATCGGTGCTACGGATTTCAATGCCTTAATGAATAAATCACCAAGCAAACTTAAATAGGGTGCAACGCCCGGAGCCACAACAGCAACCAATACACCTAAAATAATGGCGATAATAATTCGGGTTACTAAACTCAAGCGTGTAAATGCTGAAAACATAGGAGAGCCTTGTCAGAATTACAATGACAAAATGATGAAAATTAGTGCTGTATTTTATACGAAAATATAGAATGCTTATAAAATAATTTTATTTAAAAATAAATCTTTGTTTTTTATAATCTATTTTTGTGTATTAAAATGTAAGCCTTTCAAAACTCACTGTTTATCAAATTTGGTTTGATTAAACAGTGAGCGAATACACCTTTAAATTTGGTATTCAGAACTGGCTGTAGCAAGCTCTGTCATGGCTTGATAATGGGTGAGAAAAATTTGACCACTCAAATGAGTGAGTAATTTTGAGTGCTGCAATTTATCCATGACAGGACCTTTGACTTCAGAAAAATGCAGTCGAATATCTAATTTTGATAATTCAGCATTTAACTCTTCCAACATTTCTAAGGCACTTAAGTCAATTGAACTGACGCTTGAGCAATTGATAACAACATGCTCTAGGTCAATATTTTGACTGACTTCATTGATCAGGAAACCTTTAAGCGTATTGGCATTTAAAAACGAGATATTTTCATCTATACGGAGCGAGAGAATATGTGGTGCGGTATAGACATGATGGCGCTGTACATTACGGAAATGCTGTGTGCCCTCAACCAAACCGATCACCGCAATGTGTGGACGACTGATGCGCCATAACAACAGAATAAAAGTAGAAATGATGCCAATAATGAGACCTGTAGAAATATCGATACACACCACACCGAAAAAGGTCACCCACATCGCAATCCCGTCAGCTTTTGAATAACGCCATGTATCCACAAAAGGTTTAAAGTCGACTAATTTCCAAATGGAAACAATAATCGTGGCCGCCAAGATCACTAAAGGTAAGTCTTGGAAAAAACCAGTGAAGTAGAGACTGACAACGATAATCAGCAATGACGACAACACGCCAGCCATCGGTGTTTTTGCACCTGCATCTGCGTTAACCACTGTACGAGATAAGCTACCCGTCACTGGAAAGGCAGAGCTAACCCCAGCGCTTAGATTGGCTAAACCTAAAGCGATCAACTCTTGGTTACTATTGAGTTGGCTGCGTTGTTGTAAGGCAGTGGCTTGGGCAATAGACAGTGACTCAACAAAACTGATCATGGCAATCATTGTTGCACCGGGCAGTAAGGTTTGTACCAGTTCCCAGTTCCAATGTGGAAAGCTTAAGGGTGGAAATCCTGAAGGAATTTCACCGACGGTTTTAATGCCGACATTTTGCAGGTCAAATAACATCACCGATGCAATTGAGATCACCACTAGTATCAATGGAAGTGCTTTACTTAGAAAGGCAGTAGAGCCGAATCGAGATTGGATCGATTGAGTGGCCAACATTTTTGGTACATAGATTAAAAACAGTATGGCCAGCACACCAAAGATGAGTGAAGCAAAGTGAGTTAAACTCAGGTATTCCCACAGACTTAAAACAAACTCAGGGATGTTGTTGGCTTTTAGCGGGACATCGACAAGAAACTTAAACTGACCGAGCGCAATGAGCAGAGCCGAGGCAATAATGAAGCTTTTAATGACAGGATGACTGATCAGCTGAATTAAAAAACCAAAACGTAGTACACCTAGCAGCAGAGAAATCAGCCCGACCATTAAGGCCAAAAGTGTAGCGGCTTCAATATAAACAGGCGAACCAACTTCAAATAGCGGATTGAGCGTGGCGAAGGTCATCATCGAAATGATTGCCACAGGGCCTATAGATAAGGTTGAACTTCCACCAATGAGGGCGTAGACAATCATAGGTAAAATACTGGCATATAAACCCATGATTGGGGGTAAACCTGCCAGCATGGAATACGCCATACCTTGAGGGACTAACATGGCAATCACGATTAGCGAAGCAAGTACATCAGATTTAAATTTCACAGTGCTGTAGTGCTGTAACCACTGCCAAGCAGGAAATTTCTGTAAGAAATGAGGTTTTAAATCTGACATAAACTTATCTAAATCACAATTTCATATATATTATGCATAAAAAATGCTAAGAAGTCTTGTGCAATAAATTTTGAGCGTACAACATTGCAGGAAATTTAAGGGGATATTTAAGAAGCCATCATTTTAAATGAATTAATGAAAAGTATGAGCTGATTTAAAGCTTTGGATATTCGATATAAATATAGATATTTTGAAGAAGTTTGGAGGGTAAATTGAGATATTGAATTGCTGCCCATTGCGATAATTCATCTATAGTGGTGCAAGAACAGCATGTCTGGCTTGAAATTTTAAAATAACTGAGTGTTATTTATAAGATTGGTTGCAATACAATTGGTAAAGAGTATTGAGAACTTGAACTAAATTTGCATCTTTAATTGAATAATAAATTTGCTTTCCATCACGACGCGTGGTCACAACATCACTTTTGCGTAACATCATCAGTTGTTGTGAGAGGGTTGGCTGTTTAATATCAGTGATTTCTTCAATCTGAGACACATTCAATTCTTGCTGTGCTAGATGACATAAAATTAGTAGACGATCCGTATTTGCCAGCGACTTTAAAACGCCCACGACTAATTCGGCAGAATCACGCATAGTAGTGATTTCCAGATCGGTATTCATTGGATATGTCCATACGATTAACAACAGCTCAAGTATACGGATATCACGGCTTAATACATTGAATAAATAAGACAATTTCTATGGTTTTTTATGAAATCAAATATCATTAATTTTTATAAGTTTAAATTTAGTTAATCAGTTAAATTTATTGCTTGATTTTAGTGCAAGCTTTCACAAAATGCACATAAATATAAGACATTAGCTTAAAACATCATGCACACTTTGAAAATAATTGTATCATCTAAAGATCGTATTCAATAAATACACAAGGGATAAATAGTCATGACAACAGATTCAGCTTTTCCAGCAACGAGTAATTTAGGTATCGCAGTATATAGTAATAACGCTGAAGCGATTGGTAATACACCTTTAGTTCGTATTAATCGTGCGATTCAGTCAGAAGCAACGGTCTTGGCTAAAGTTGAAAGCCGTAACCCAGCATTTTCAGTGAAATGTCGTGTAGGTGCAGCTCTCATTGCAGATGCAGAAGAAAAAGGCTTATTAAAACCGGGTATGCATATTGTAGAACCTACAAGTGGTAATACAGGGATTGCTTTAGCATTTGTTGCAGCAGCGAAAGGTTATGCAATTACATTAACCATGCCAGCAAGTATGAGTATCGAACGCCGTAAGGTGTTGAAGTCTTTTGGTGCAAATCTCGTATTGACTGAACCTGCTAAAGGCATGAGAGGTGCGGTCGAAGAAGCACAGCGCCTCGTTGCCGAACATCCTGAAACGTATTATTTACCACAACAGTTTGAAAACCCTGCAAACCCTAAAATTCATGAATTGACCACTGGCCCAGAAATTTGGGAAGCGACCGGTGGTAAAGTGGATATTTTAGTTTCAGGTGTAGGTACAGGCGGTACGATTTCAGGCATTTCAAGCTATTTTGAAAAAGTGAAAAATCAGCCACTTTATTCTGTTGCGGTTGAACCGGCTGAATCTCCGATTATTGCCCAAGCGAAAAAAGGCGAAACACTGACTCCTGGGCCACACAAAATTCAGGGAATTGGCGCTAACTTTATTCCGGGTAACTTGGATCTAGACCTTGTTGATGAAGTGATCGGTATTGAAAGTGCTGAAGCGATCGAATGGGCACGTAAAACGGCTACTCATGACGGTATTTTAGTGGGTATCTCTAGCGGTGCTGCTATGGCTGCGGCGGCAAAACTTGCTGCGCGTCCTGAGAATGCAGGCAAAACTATTGTGGTCATTTTACCGGATGGTGGTGAACGTTATCTTTCGTCAGTTTTATTTGAAGATATTAGTGCTGACTAATAGGTCTGACATGAAAAAAAGCCCGTTCATTTGAATGGGCTTTTTTATTGATGATTTTGTTATTTATACTTGTCTTAAGCCGCGTCTTGATCATCGTTTTTGGCATTTTGTTGTTTAATTTTTCTTTTAGGTGGTTCATGTCCTAACTTTCGAGCGATGTATTTAAACAGGAAGCCTAAGAGTATGCATATCGTGACAGCAGGGATAACCACTTGAGTGAGCCAAACATCAATATGATCTAGACTCCAACTTAAAATTAAAAATAAAAAAGCACATAAATATGCGCAGTTAAAGCAAATGTTCGACAGTTTGTACATACGAAAGAGAGTAATTCGTTTGGTGGTCACGAATCTCTATCTTACTGAATAATGAGGAAATGTGTGGTTTTAATATCAGAAAAACAAACTAATTGAATAATCATTATTCAATATTATTGATTATGTTTTTAAATCTTCGCAATTCTTTATACCTTAAAGAAAAGCCTTGCTGTGAGTCAGAAAAACTTGACCTTCCCATTGTGGTAAAGTTTAAGCTATAGCCTAAAACAAGCACATATGATTGGGATTTTGCCATGACAGATTCGACAGAACGCAAACTTTTTGATGGCACACTTGCTATTGAAGGGATGACCTGTGCTTCTTGTGTGGCACGGGTGGAAAAAGCCTTAAAAAAAGTCGATGGCATCACTGATGCTCAAGTGAATTTAGCCACTGAAACAGCACATGTTCAGAGTGATAAAAATGTGGATTATTCTGCTGTAATTCAGGCCGTTGAAAAGGCAGGTTTTGGCGTTGCACAAAAGCAGATTGAACTTGAAATTGAAGGAATGACTTGCGCATCGTGTGTTGCACGTGTTGAAAAAGCCTTAAAGATAGTTCCAGAAGTCATCGATGCAAAAGTGAATTTGGCAACTGAAAAAGCCACGATTACGGCATTGGCAATTGTTGAAAATTCTGCATTGGCGAAGTCTGTAGAAAAAGCAGGTTTTCATATTGCACAGCCCAATATTGAATTAAATATTGATGGAATGACCTGTGCTTCATGTGTGGCACGGGTTGAAAAAGCCTTAAACGCTGTAGACGGTGTCAATAAAGCAACGGTAAATTTAGCCAGTGAAAAAGCCTTTGTTCAGGCTCCCGCTTCAAAAACACAAGAATTGATCGCGGCAGTTAAAAAAGCGGGATACAGTGCTAGCATTGCTACGCAGCAACAACCGACAATGGCAGAAAAAAAAGCCGACGAAGCTCGGTTACTCAAACGTGATTTAATCATCGCATTGGTACTCGCTGTTCCTGTTTTTATCTTGGAGATGGGATCACACATGATTCCAGCTTTTCATCATTTTATTGCACATAATTTAGGGACACAAAATAGTTGGTATATTCAGTTTATATTAACCACTTTGGTGTTAATCCTACCCGGAAAACGCTTTTATCAGCATGGCATACCAGCACTTGCGCGACTTGCCCCAGATATGAATTCTTTGGTCGCAGTCGGGACTTTATCTGCTTATAGTTTTTCTTGTGTTGCCACGTTTGCTCCGCAATTATTACCGCAAGGTACCGTTCATGTGTACTTTGAAGCAGCCGCAGTAATTGTGGCGTTGATTCTTTTGGGTCGTTTTATGGAGGCGAAAGCCAAAGGTAAAACCTCGCAAGCTATTCAATACTTAGTCGGCATGCAACCCAAAACAGCACGTGTTGAGCAATCTAGTAGCTATATAGATTTGCCGATTAGTGATGTTGAAACAGGTATGTTGATTGAAATACGGCCTGGTGAACGTTGCCCAGTCGATGGTGCTGTAGTGTCTGGGAACAGTTATATTGATGAATCCATGATCAGTGGCGAGCCAATTCCTGTCGAGAAAAAAGCCGGTGATCAAGTTGTCGGTGGAACGATTAACCAAAATGGGGCATTGAAAATACAAGCCACTGCGGTAGGTCAAGATTCTGTTTTGGCACAAATTATCCATATGGTCGAACAGGCTCAGGGTTCAAAATTACCGATTCAAGCTTTGGTGGATAAAGTCACGTTATGGTTTGTACCGGTGGTAATGGCGTTGGCGTTGATCACCTTTTTAGTTTGGTATGTAGTTGGACCTGAACCGAGTTTAACCTATGCCTTAGTCAATGCTGTAGCAGTACTGATCATCGCATGTCCATGTGCAATGGGTTTGGCAACGCCAACATCTATCATGGTCGGTACAGGGCGAGGTGCAGAGCTTGGAGTATTGTTCCGTAAAGGTGAAGCCTTACAACAACTCAAAAATACGCAAGTGGTTGCAGTCGATAAAACAGGGACATTGACGGAAGGTAAACCGAAACTGACAGATTTTGAAGTCACTGAAGCTTTTGATAAAGATCGCGTATTTCAGTTATTGGCCTCTGTAGAGCAGAAATCTGAACATCCGATTGCCTATGCCATTGTACAAGCTGCGAAAGAGATGCAAGTGCAACTTTTAGAAGTTGAACAGTTTGATTCCGTGACTGGTGCTGGGATTCAGGCGGTTGTTGAAGGACAAAGCATTTATATTGGTGCAGATCATTTGATGCATAAACTTGGTTTAGAAACACAAATCTTTTCAGCACTGGCAGAACGCATGGGCAATGAAGGGAAAACCCCGCTATATGTATCGATCGATCAACAGCTTGCTGCCATTGTTGCTGTAGCCGACCCGATCAAAGCCACAACCTTCGCAGCCATTCAAGCTTTGCATGATTTAGGGCTGAAAGTGGCCATGATTACAGGCGACAACCGACACACTGCCACTGCCATAGCACGACAGTTGAAAATTGATCATGTGATTGCTGAAGTGATGCCAGATCAAAAAGTGCAATCTGTACAACAGTTGCAAAAAGAACATGGTGTTGTATGTTTTGTTGGCGATGGTATTAATGATGCGCCTGCACTTGCGCAAGCAGATGTGGGCATGGCGATTGGTACAGGGACAGATGTGGCGATAGAGGCCGCGGACGTTGTGCTTATGTCGGGTAATTTACAAATGGTGCCGACAGCAATCGCACTGAGCACAGCGACGATGAATAATATTCGCCAAAACCTATTTTGGGCATTTATTTACAATGCAGCATTGATTCCTGTCGCTACAGGTGTGTTATATCCATTCTTTGGCATACTACTTTCACCTATGTTCGCAGCAGGTGCAATGGCACTTTCATCGGTGTTTGTTGTGTCGAATGCCTTACGTTTAAAAGCATTTAAAGGGCCAGTTTTTCAGGAGTCTTGAGATGAATATTGGACAAGCAGCGAAAGCATCGGGCATTTCTGCAAAAATGATCCGCTATTATGAATCGATTGGGCTGTTAAATAATGCGCAGCGCACCGATGCAGGCTATCGAATTTACTCGGAAGCCGATATTAAAACCTTGAGTTTCTTGAGACATGCACGTGATTTAGGTTTTTCTTCTGAACAAATGAAAGATTTACTTGGACTTTGGAAAAATCAAAGTCGGCAAAGTGTTGAAGTTAAATCATTGGCGTTAAAACATATCCAGACCTTAAATCAAAAAATCGCAGACTTACAGGCCATGGTTGAGATCTTGCAACAGTCCGTCGATGGCTGTGCCGGTAATGATCAAGCCGATTGTACGATTTTAAATCAAATCGAAACGGGCATGGCTGAGTGCTGCCATACAGCAAAGATTTAAACCCGCTTGACCTTACAATCGTGGCAAGGTTTATAGTGTTGTTATTAGAAAAGAAGGATGAACAGCATGAAATTTCGTATTGATAATATGACATGTGGTGGTTGCGCACGTAGCGTGACAGCAACGATTAAAGACTTAGATGAAAATGCAACGGTCACTATTGATGTAGCCACTAAATTAGTTGAGGTTGAATCCAGTGCCAGTGCAGAGCAATTGATTAGCGCTTTAACCGAAGATGGTTTCCCACCTGTGATTGCATAACTTAGATATTGTCTAATGTATAAAAAAAGCCGAACAATTGTTCGGATTTTTTTATTTATAAATCAATTTTATACGGCTGAAATTTTATCTGGCGTCATCAGCGCCTGATTAATATATAGCTTGATTAAACGTTCACGTGAACCGATTGATTTTTGATAATGCGTTGAATTGAGGAGTAGGGACGCACCATAAGTGACCGTCCAAATATAGGATAAATAATCACGAATCGACATTGCGCTTTCAAGTGATTTTAAATAATCACTGGTCATATCCTTAATTTCAATAATACGTTCTTCACGAACACGATAGAGCTCTTCAAATAACTCTTTTAATTTACGTTCATTATTAGTTAAGCGTTCTTCAATGACATGTAATAATATAGTTCTATTAGAATTCAACATATTATAAAGCATATATTGTGAAACATAAGTTTTAATATCATGATTATATTTTTTTGAAATTTCTAATAATCGTTTTTCATTTAAGATAATCAGTTCTAAATATAATTGGTTTTTACTTTTAAAATGTTTATAAATCGTGCCTTTGGCAATATCTAGTTCACAAGCTAACTCACTTAAGGTGATGTCTTGATTATTATCTAATAGCAGGGTTTCTGCCATGGCTAAAATTTTTTCCTTGCGAAGGATAAAATTTTGTTGGCGTACTGAACTCATGATACCTGTTCCATAAACAGCTTGAGGGTGAACAAGCCTAGCTTAAGCTAAATCTTGTGAATCTTACATTCCACTATGGTCTCAAATATTACATAAATTGGTTTAAAAATAAACACATTAGTAGAGTGCGTAAAGCATATAGAATTCATAGCATAAAATTAATGTCAATAAAACTGAACCCTTGAGGTCATTTTTTTGAAATAAAATTCCATTTTTATTTTTTTTAATTTATTGTCTTTTCGCTTTTACAACAAAAGCAGCATTTAACAAAACGGTCTTGGTTGTTATGTTATTAATACAACCTAAATTAAACATGATTATGGGTACTATTATGTTTGGTTTTAATCAATTACCAATTATAAATTTAGTCAACTCAATAAATTTATTTAAGTGTAATAAAATAATGCTGCTCAAAATATCAGGTGGTTATTTTTCACTTGTCGGTAAAAACACATTATCTATATTCTTTTTAGATATCTATCTGAAAAAACAGATCTTTAAAAAATCCACACAAAATTGATTTGATGATTTTGTGCGGGAGCGTGCAACTTTAAAAAAGTACTTTGTCAAAGACGCTGACAAAGCCTGTAGAAAAGGAAAGTACAATGCCAATATACAATGCGCCGTTAAAGGACATGGACTTCATCTTAAATGATGTATTCAATGCAGATGAGTTCTGGCAGTCAAATGAAAACTTAGCTCATATTGATATGGCGACTGCAAATGCTATTTTAGAAGAAATGGCTAAGTTTTCTAAAAACGTTATTCTAGACTTGAACCGTACAGCCGATGAAGAAGGTGGTGCGCAGTTTAGTAATGGTGTTGTTACTACGCCTACAGGGTTTAAAGACGCTTTTAAACAATTCGCCGAAGGTGGTTGGGTTGGTTTAGGCGCTTCTGAAGAATGGGGCGGCCAAAACATGCCGAAAATGTTGACGGTACTTGCTGACGAAATGATTTGGAGTACCAATCCATCATTTATGTTGTATCCACTACTGACTGTGGGTGCAGGTATGGCGATTAATGACCGTGCTTCGCAAGAGCAAAAAGAAACCTATCTTCCAAAATTTTATACGGGTGAATGGTCAGGCACTATGTGTTTAACTGAACCACATTCAGGGACTGATTTGGGGATCATTAAAACCAAAGCAGAGCCGAATGAAGATGGTTCATTTAACATTACAGGCACGAAAATTTTCATCACCAGTGGTGAACATGATCTGTGTGAAAACATCATCCATCTTGTGTTAGCAAAAACGCCAAATGCACCTGCGGGTTCACGTGGTATTTCATTGTTTATCGTTCCAAAATTCCATGTCAATGCCGATGGCTCAGTCGGTGAACGCAATGCTGTTTCAGCGGGTTCAATTGAACACAAGATGGGTATTAAAGGTTCTGCAACGTGTGTCATGAACTTTGATGGCGCCAAAGGTTATATCGTTGGTAAAGAAAACGAAGGTCTTGCGGCGATGTTTGTCATGATGAACTATGAACGTTTATCGATGGGTATCCAAGGGATTGGTGCTGCAGAATTTGCTTACCAAAATGCTGCACAGTATGCGACTGATCGTCTACAAGGTCGTTCTGCGACAGGTGTGAAATCTCCTGAAAAACCAGCAGACTCTATTTTGGTACATGGTGATGTACGTCGTATGTTGTTGAATGTACGCGCCAACAACGAAGCATCTCGTGCATTTGCTGTGTATGTTGGTCAGCAACTGGATATTACAAAATATTCAACTGATGAAGCTGCTGTGAAAAAAGCCAATGACCGCGTGGCTTTATTGACACCTATTGCAAAAGCCTACCTAACAGATACAGCCCTACAAGCTACTTTAGAAGCGCAAATGTGCTTTGGTGGTCATGGCTATATCCGTGAATGGGGTATGGAGCAATGCATTCGTGACTTACGTATTTCACAGATTTACGAAGGCACAAATGGCGTACAAGCGATTGATTTAATTGGACGCAAAACCACGAAATGTAATGGTGCATTTATTGCCGAATACATTGCTGAAATTCGTGACTTTGCTGCAACCATGGCTGATTCAAAAGTTAAATCTGCAGCATTGCAAGTTTCTGACGAAGTTGAAGCATTAACGCAATTCATTATTGAACAATCTAAGACCACCCCAGACTTTAGCAGTTCGGTGGCAGTCGATTACCTGCACGCTGTTGGTTTACTCAGCTTTGTGTATATGTTTGCGCGTATTAGCAAAGCTGCTGCTGCAAAACCAGAGAGCTTCTTCCAAAACAAACTGGTACTCGCAGATTTCTATGTTGAGAAAGTTCTACCTGACCTTGCTGCCCGTGCTCAACGCATTAAAGCAGGTTCTGAACTTATCATGCAGCTATCTGAAGAATACTTCACCGCTCAATCTTAAGGTTTCATCGAAACCACTGTGAAAAACATTAAGATGGAAAATCTGAGGAACCAGTCATGGTTCCTTGGGGTTAAAAGATTTAAAACAGGATGAAATAAGAAATGATTGTAATTGTAGATGGCGTACGTACAGCGATGGGTGGTTTTCAGGGTTCACTTTCATCTTGTACAGCCCCAGACTTAGGTGCTGCAGCGATTCAGGCTGTTGTTGCACGTGCAGGTTTAGAACCTACAGATATTGACGAAGTTATTTTTGGCTGTGTATTACCGGCTGGTCTTAAACAAGGTCCTGCACGCCAAGCGATGCGTCAAGCAGGCTTACCAGATACAACGGGTGCCACCACGATTAATAAAATTTGTGGTTCAGGCATGAAGGCGGTGATGCAAGCAGCTGATGCGATTAAAGCCGGTTCTGCTAATATTGTGGTTGCTGGTGGTATGGAGTCGATGTCAAATGCGCCATATTTACTTGAAAAAGCGCGTTCAGGCTATCGTATGGGTCATGGTAAAACCACAGATCACATGTTCCAAGAAGGCTTAGAAGATGCTGAGACAGGTTTATCGATGGGTATTCTGGCACAAGATATGGCAGATAAAAAAGGCTATACCCGTGAACAGCAAGATGCTTTTGCCATCAACTCACTCAATAAAGCCGTTGCCGCGATTCAAGGCGGTTTCTTCAAAAATGAAATCGTGCCAGTTACTGTTAAAAGCCGTAAAGGTGACGTCGTTGTTGACACAGATGAACAGCCATTAAGTGCTAAGCCTGAAAAAATCCCAACACTGCGTCCTGCATTCAAAAAAGACGGCACGATCACAGCTGCCAATGCCAGCTCAATTTCTGACGGTGCATCTGCTTTGGTGGTTACATCAGAAGAAACGGCTCAAGCACGTGGTTTAAAACCACTAGCAAAAGTCGTTGCTTATGCCACAAATTCACAGCATCCGTCAGAGTTCACGATTGCTCCAGTCGGTGCTATTGAGAAAGTGCTTGCACAAGCGGGTTGGGATGCACAAGAGGTTGACCTGTGGGAAGTCAATGAAGCATTTGCTATGGTTACAATGCTGGCGATTGATGGATTTAACTTAGATGAAGCAAAAGTGAACATTCATGGTGGTGCTTGCTCACTTGGTCACCCACTAGGTTCATCAGGTTCACGTATTATTGTGACGCTGATTCATGCCTTAAAACGCACTGGCGGTAAAAAAGGTGTCGCAGCACTGTGTATTGGTGGCGGTGAAGCAACTGCAATTGCGGTTGAACTGATTTAATTTGCCTCAATTTATATAAGTAAGCTTTTAGATAAGTACGTTTTTAGATAAGCAATAACAAACGCTATCTCAGTTCGCTGGGATGGCGAAAAAAGATGTTTATTTTGAGATATTTATTTTTTGAGATTTAATTATGAATGGTTTAGATCGCATTCGCTTACTCTCCCTTCGCGACAAAGTGATGTCTGCTGAAAAAGCGATTGAGTTAATTCAAGATGGTTCAGTGGTTGGTTTAAGTGGTTTTGGTGGTGCAGGTGAGGCAAAGACGGTTCCTTTGGCGCTTGCAGATCATGCAGTTTCACATCCTCTTCGTATCACTTTGGCAACGGGTGCTAGTTTAGGAAATAGTATCGATGGTCGTCTCAATGCGGCACATGCGATAGAACGTCGTTATCCGTATCAGGCAGATCCAGGTTTACGTAAAGCCATCAACGCTGGCGAGGTCATGTATATTGACCAACACTTGTCTGAAATGGCCGATAATATTCGTCATCATAATTTACCGCGCATTAATGTGGCAGTTATTGCAGCGACTGCAATTACCGAAGATGGTCAAATTATTCCGACAGGTTCATGTGGTAACTCAGCAAATTTCATTGAAATGGCAGATCATGTAATTATTGAAATTGATAACACGATTAACCCAGTGCTCGAAGGTGTACATGATATATATGTTCCGAAAGCGCGACCAAACCGTGGGCCAATTCCACTGACTCAGGTCGGTGAACGTATTGGTACAATTGGGATCAATGTCAGCCCCGATAAGATTTCAGCTATTGTGTTGAATGATCTGCCAGATACCCAGTTTAAAATGGATGAACCTGATGCTGAAACCCTAGCGATTGCTCAGCACCTGATTGATTTCTTTGAAGGTGAAGTGGCAGCAGGGCGTTTGCCTGAAAATTTAGGCCCGCTACAGTCAGGTGTGGGTTCGATTGCCAATGCTGTATTCGCAGGTTTTGAGCATTCTAATTTTCATGATTTGGAAATGTATTCAGAAGTACTACAAGACTGTACTTTCCAGCTAATTGATTCTGGAAAAATGAAATTTGCTTCAGGCTGTTCAATGACGTTGTCTGAGCCTTGCGCACAGCGCGTGATGAACAATTTTGATCAGTACAAAGACAAAATTGTGTTACGTCCACAAGAGCTATCCAATAACCCTGAAATCATTCGACGTTTAGGCATTATCGCGATTAATACGGCGCTTGAGTTTGATATTTACGGAAACGTAAATTCGACCCATGTGACGGGTACCAAAATGATGAATGGTATTGGTGGTTCTGGAGACTTTACTCGTCATGCGCACATTGCCATTTTCGTAACCAAGTCGATTGCAAAAGGCGGTGCGATTTCATCTGTAGTCCCAATGGTGAGTCATACCGACCATACTGACCATGACGTTGATATCGTGGTTACAGAGCAGGGCTTGGCAGATTTACGTGGTCTTTCACCACGTGAGCGTGCACGTAAAGTCATTGAAATCTGTGCGCATCCAGATTATCGCGCAGCATTGTTGAGCTACTTTGAACGTGCATGTGAGCGTGGTGGTCAAACGCCGCATATTTTAAAAGAGGCCTTGTCTTGGCATGCCACTTTTGAAGAAACAGGTTCAATGCGTCAAATCGTATAAATCTAAAGATTGAAAATATTTAAATAAGCCCACGATCAAGTGGGCTTATTTATTATGAAAGACTACAAATGTTTCAAAACATGACAAAAGAAAAACAGCAGGACTTGGTTTGCAACTTTTGCACAACACGAACGCTCTTAAGTTCGATTTAAGGCTTTCTATAATGCAAAATTCATTGACAAAGAAGGTCAGTATTTTGAAAAAGATTCAATTATTTTCTGCGATGTTGCTCGCAGCTCTCCTCACTGCATGTAAACAAAGCCCAGCGCCCGATTATGCAGGAACATGGCAAAATACCGCAGTAGATCCGCAACTTGAAAATGCGCTGATTATTAGTAAAAATGGTGAAAACTATTTCATTACCAATACTTTAAAAGATAAACAAAGTGGTAAATCTGAAAAGAAAAATCCAGTACCTGCATCTGTGGCTGAATCTGGTTTACTCGCTGTAAACTCTGGTACAGGTGCTGTTGAATTTGCAATTGACGAAAAAACAGGAAATTTAGTCGGGTCTGGATCCATTTATAAAAAAGTAAAATAGATCAATTATCTATTGATGCAAAAATATCAAAAGCAGCCTCTAAATTGGGCTGCTTTTTTAACTTTAAAGCGAATGTTTTTTGCTTTAACTTAGTTCAAAACCGAAGAGAAATCATGGATAAAATAATCCGCTTTATTTTTGATTTGCTCAATTTCGTGTTCTGAATATGCATCATACACGGCAACCACTTCAATACCTGCGGCATTTGCGGCTTCTACACCAATGAGTGAATCTTCAAAAATTAAACATTCTTCAGGTTGAACGGCAAAATGTTGAATCGCCAGTAAATAGACTTCTGGATGCGGCTTAATATTTTTGACATTTTCACGGGTCAGGATCAGATCAAAGCTATTTTCAAAATGCAGCTTTGGATAAATGTTGATATTTTTTTGATATCGATAAATATTTTGCAGGCTAGTCGTGGTGGTAATTGCCACTTGAATGCCTTGCTGAATGAGCTGTTGAACAAATAATGCTGCATGTGGTTTAAGCAAGATGATATGTTCTAAAAAATGCTGTGAAATGGCATATCGTTGCTGTTTGATTTGATCTGCTGTGTGTTGTTCAATATTATAAGTATCTTTTAGATAGTTACAGTACATTAAGTAAGGGTCTGGTGTGTTTTTAAATAATTGCAGCTGAATGTCACGTTCACGTTGAATTAAACCCAGTTGGATGGTTTGTCCAGTTAACTGTTGAATCAAATCTGCGTCGACCTGATTCCACACGCCAACAGAGTCAATAAGTGTGCCATCTAAATCAAAACAAACCAGTTTTTTTCCTTGAAGCATGTTTATATCCAAATTCGAGCTGTATCTATTATGCGGACTGATTGGAGTGTTGAAAAGCCAAATGCAACTGAGCAGGCTAAACTGGCGTTTCATCTGCAATAAAAGTAATATTTCGTTATTGGCTTTTTGTATAATTCAGCAGATGATGCACAGCATAACTTGCAATATTTAATTAGGGACTAAATCTTTCGTGTTTGAATTGGACTGTAAACTTCTTAGCATTTTTTTTCATGTTTATAAGTACAAAAATGTGTCGCAAGCTGCTGAACACTTGCAGATGAGTCAGCCTACAGTCAGTAATATTTTAAATAAAATACGACAGCATTATAACGACCCCTTATTTTTACGTATCGGCAATGAAATGGTGCCTACGGAGTTATCGCGTCAATTATTTCCTTTAGTCAGCGAAGCCTTGAGTAAAGTCGAAGCTATTAATAATTTTACGATTAATTTTGATCAAGCCATTTCAGATCAACAATTTACTTTGGCCATGACCGATGTTTCGCATTTGGTTTTATTGCCCAAAATCAGCCAATATCTAAAAAAACACGCGCCACAAATACGTCTGAATGTACGCCCGATTACCACTGAAACCAGTTATCAGATGGCGAATGGTGAAATTGATTTAGCACTGGGGTTTTTACCGCATTTGGAAAGCGGCTTTTATCAGCAAAAACTGTTTGAGCAATATTATGTGGTGATTGCAGCTAAGGATCATCCACGATTAACGGGTGACACCATTACAACTGAGCAATATTTATCAGAGTCGCATATTGATATTGATGCTGGGATGGGGCACTACCATATTGAAAATGAGTTGCTTAACCTTGATTTAAAACGTGATATTTTGATGCGATTACCTAGTTATTTAGGTGTGGGCTTGGTTGTGCAAGACACTGATGCGATTGCTACTGTGCCGTACTACTTGAGTGAAGTATTGCTTTCGCGCGGCAACTTAAAAATATTTGACGCACCGATTGCATTTCCAACCTATGGCGTGAAGCAATATTGGCATATGTCCTGCCATCATAAAACCAGCCATCAATGGCTGCGTCATATGTTCCATGAAATCTTAGTGAAATAGCTGCGCCGGCGAATTCTGTTTGCTGCCTACTCCGCTCCGGCTGCAGGCAGGCAAGCTTATTTACTGTATTGATTTAAACTTTTCTTATTTATAAGAAATATGCATAATAAGATGCTGTTTTAGCTTTGCATTTTACAATTATTTATTACTTTTTGGGGTTTAGGGGTTCACTGTTTATGATTTACTGCTTTTATGGGAATCAAGCCGATCATGCCCATGAAGAGCGCATGCTTCAGAATTTTTTATCACAGCTGCAGCTGGACTGGGATGGTCCAGAAAAATGGATTTATATCGTTTATAACGCCATGTGGAATGGGCAGGATGTAGATTTTGTCTGTTTTAGCCCTTTTTCAATTATAGTGGGCGACTTTAAAAGCTATACCGGCGCACTGACAGCCGGTGAGAACGGCCCTTGGAAGCTGCTGAATCATAATAACGAATTGATTGAAGTCAAAGGCGGCAATCAGTTCAACCCTTACCGCCAGCTGCGCAATAATAAATTTTCCCTGCTGAATTTTTTAAGCAATGAACCGGCTTTCAGCCGCTGTGAACTGGGGCATATCGGCGCCGTCACGGTGTTTACGGCATTAACAGATGTCGAAGATCAGCTGAGTGAAAAAACCCGGAAGTGGATGGGCATTACGGATATCGCGCATTGCAGCGCATATTTTGCGGCTAAAAAAAGCGCTGGTATCCGCTTAGAGCAGCAGTGGGTGTCCGAACTGATGGGCAAAATGAACTTAATGCCCTATGAATGGCAGCCAAAACCGCCGGTTGATGCTGTTGCGCATGCATATTTAACGCCTAAAGCTGTGCCGGATACAGCAGCGCCGCTGCAGGTGAAAAAGCGGCCGGCGCAAATAAAGCCCCCGCGCAGCAGCCGGCAGCCGGCGCTGAGTAAATTTTGGCCGATAGTGTTTCTTGCATCACTGCTGCTTATTCCAGCCGCATGGCAAAAAATCGGGAATATTTTCATCCAAATGATGAGCAAAAAAACCGAAAGCGCTGTCAGTGAAACTTTGCATCAAAGCACCGCGGACACTCGGGGCCGTGCAGAAACGGACGCATCCTCAGACCAGCCTCAGGCAGAACTGAAATGGTCGGATGAAAAGCCGGCGAAGCGGACACAGCAGCAGGATGATTTTTGGGAAAACCGCCCGAGAAGCCTTGAGCGGCCGGAAGCAGAACGGCCCGCGCCAGCGGTCCAATTGATCGAACCTGCGGTGCAAAAACCGAAGCAGCAGCCGGCAGCAGAACAAATACTGCAGCCGAAGCGCGGAGAGCAGAATCCGCCGCCGGTTATTGCTGAAACACGCGCAAATCCGGCGCCCCGCGCAGAAGAAGCGAGAACGCCATCCGCCGCAGCGGAAGAAAAAATACAGGCTGATGACCTTGATTCACGCTTAAGAGATTCGAGCTACTAAAGCCTGCATAAATTTGAATTACAGGATGTATCACTAAAAATGCACATATTTTCAAAGAAAATCATTCCGCTTGCGATCAGTATGCTGGTTTTAGCCGCGCCGGCAGCGGTCTATGCTTTGCCTTCACAGGGGCAGTTTGATCAGACGATGGATGAGCTGAAAAATGCGCCATCCGGCAAACAGAAGCCTTATATCAACCAGCTGACACAATGGGCAAAAGAAGGCCATACACCATCACAGGTCAATCTGGGGCAAATGTATCTGCAAGGAGATTTTGTTCAAAAAGATCTGCGTCAGGCCTATGAATGGACCAATGCAGCCGCAGCAAAAAACAATCCAAAAGCGCAAAATAATTTAGGCAAGATGTATCTTCGCGGCATGGGGGTAAAAAAGGATACTTTAAAAGCCTATGAATTATTCGGCAAAGCTGCCCAAACAGGCCTTTCAGATGCGCACTACAACTTGGGGGTAATGTCTGAGCAAGGCATTGGCGTTGAAATGTACTTGCCTTCTGCATTCGGCTATTACCTGACTGCAGTTAAAACAGAGGCGCCGCAAATGCTGCAGCGGAATTTGGAACGCGCCAAGCAAGGCCGCGCCATAGCGCAAAATGATTTGGGCTATATGTATGCGATCGGATTTGGAACTGAAAAAAATTCACAGCAGGCGCTCTATTGGTTTGAGCAAGCTGCAAAACAGCAGCTGCCTGAAGCGATGAATAATTTAGCTGTGCTGTATGACGGTTCCGGCGAGTTCATAGCTAAAAATTTTGATCCGGGTTATTACAAGGCGATTAAGCATTACAGATCCTCTTTAACCGATTCAAAGCGCTTGGAAAATACCGCTACGCGGGTAGCTTTAAATCGTGATTTGGCTAATCATTATTTTGCTTTGGCTTTGAAATTAAAGCATCCGGCTGCCCAATTCAATATGGCTAAAAAATATGAAACCGGGCTGGGTGTAAAAACAGACCTGCAGCAGGCAGTGCAGCTGTATCAGGCTTCTATCGCTCAAGGCTTTACTTTGGCTGAGTTTGGTTTAGCCCGATTGTATCTCGATCAAAATGACGCGGTCAGCAGAGCAAAAGCGCTTCCGCTGTTTGAGAGCGCAGCGCGCAAAGGGGACAGCCGCGCCATGAATTATGCCGCGCTGCTCTCTGGACACACGATTGATATACCCGGCTGGTTCAATCCAGAAGAAAATATAGGGCCTGAAGCCTTTCAGCGCTGGGTAAAGACACAGCCGAGGGATCAATTGACTGAGGAAGATTATACAGAAGCAGGCATACAAAAGCTGACCGAGCAAGCGCAGCGCGGAAGCGCATCGGCGCAGTATAAGCTGGCGATATTTAGATCCGAAGGTTTTAAATATTTGCAGCAAGATTATGCAGAAGCGGAAAAGCTATTTAAAGCAGCAGCTGCGCAAGGAAATGCCCATGCCATTTATAAGTTAGGCTGGCTCTATTCACGTGAATATGTACCGGCTGCGAAGGACGCATCTGACAGCAGTCTGTTTGCTAGTCATAAATTAGCGCTGGCTTATTTTGAAGCGGCAGCCGCTCAACGTGTTCCAGAAGCGCAGCATGAATTAGCGATGACCTATTATGAGGGCATGGGGGTCGAAAAAAATCCGGCGCTGGCTGCAAGCTATTACCGTCAAGCCGCAGCAAGCGGATTTCCCCCTGCAGTAAGATGGATCAACCGGTTCAAAGATGCAGACCGTAAATAACGCGGATTACTGAAGACTTCCTCACCGAAAGATCAAGCTGAATAAGCGGTTTCCTTACCATATATAAGCGCTCAGATGCTATCTGGGCTTTTTTCATTTCTGTTTGCCTGTTGGCGCATCTGTTTATTTTGGTGCATTTTGCAGGCAAAGCGCATTTTCTGCACCTGAAAGTTTCAGGCCTCTTTTGATTCTTTGCCAAACTTCCCGAATTAGCAGTATTACCAGTTATATAAATCGTATTACTGTTTTGGCATAGCCTTTGCTTTTCTACTTATATCATAAAGTGATCTAGGGTTCCGATACATTTCTATGTATGACCGCGACCGAGAGTTCACGGCTTCGTTTTAATTCAAAGCAAAGCTGCACGGAGGGATAAAAGCCCGGGAGGTAAACAGTTAAGAATTAGGCAGAGGCTGCAATGAGCACAACACATTATCATGACGATAAAGCACTATGGACTGAACTTTTACCGGGTGGACACCACTGGTCAGCGCGTATTCAGCGTGGGGCAGTATTACAGCTTAAATCGCTAGGGCAAAATGCCAATGTGGCGCTGTACTGTGTAAATAGTGAAGATAAGCTTGAGCGCTACAACATGCCAGACAGCCTTAAAGGGCAGCATACGGCATATTTAAGTACGGGTCATATTTTGGCATCAGATTTAGGTCGTGCTATGGTTTCTATTGTGAAAGATGATCACGCTTGGAATGATGCTTTTTGTGCACCAAGTACAGCAGAACAAATCGAACAACAATTTGGTTCAAAAACTTTCCAAGATGCCCGTAACGATATGTACCGCAGTGGTAAGGATAGCTTGCTGCTTGAAATGACCAAATTTGGTTTATCTGCAACCGACCTGAGCAGTACCTTAAATTTATTCTCTAAAGTTCAACCTGATGACAATGGCAACTTAAGTTATGTTGCATCGAACAATACAAATCAAATTATTGAACTTCGCTTTGAAATGGATTGTTTAGTCTTTCTATCTGCCGCACCGCATGGCTTGGATAACAGCACAGTGTATGCACCTGCAGATATTCAACTTTCACTGTTTAAAGCACTACCTTTAGGCGATAGCGACGTTTGCCGAGATTCATGTCCGCAAAATCAACGTGCTTTTCAAAATAATAAACGCTATTACGCTTTAACGGCTTGAGGGGAATGATCATGACTGCATTAGTAAATCCAACACAACATTCTGAAAAATCAGTGTTAAGCGAAGTATGTTCTGCCGGTGAAGCATGGATGTGCGAAGTCAAAAAAGGACAATATTTCCGTATTGTGGATTTAGAAGGCAACCAAGCGGTGGATACGCTCTTTATCTCGACATCAAACCCTGAAGAGCGTTATAGCGCAACCGATACCTTAGCGATTAATCAACAAATCTATTTAGAAAAAGGTACACCCTTATACACCAACTTTGGCAACAAAATTGCCACCATTCATGATGATAATTGCGGTCGCCATGACACTTTAGGCGGTGCTTGTTCATGTGAAAGTAACACGGTTCGTTATGCACATGACAATTATCCAATGCATAGTTGCCGTAACAATTTCATGATTGCACTGTCTCAGCATCCAATTGCCAAAAAACACGGCCTAAACGTGCGTCACATCGGTCCAAATATTAACTTCTTTATGAATGTACCTGTGACTGCGGATGGTCATCTAAAGTTTGATGACGGTATTTCTGCACCGGGTAAATATGTTGAAATTAAAGCTGAAATGGATCTCATTGTCCTCATTTCCAATTGTCCGCAACTGAATAACCCATGTAATGCCTATAACCCAACAAAAATTCAATTGATCATCCGTGACGGTGAGGAGTAATACCATGTTCAATAAAGTCCTCATTGCCAACCGTGGTGCAATCGCGTGTCGAGTGATCCGTACACTCAAAAAATTAGGCATTCAATCTGTTGCTGTGTATTCCGAAGCAGACCGTGATTCTTTGCATGTGACCTTGGCGGATGAAGCAGTATTTATTGGTGATAGTCCTGCCAGCCAAAGCTATTTAAATGTCGATAAAATTTTAGAAGTCGCAAAACAAACAGGTGCAGAAGCGATTCATCCGGGCTATGGTTTCTTGTCTGAAAATGCAGAATTTTGTGATCTCTGTGAAGCTCAAGGCATAGTATTTTTAGGGCCAAATTCGGCACAAATGAAATCATTTGGCTTAAAACATATTGCACGTGAACTTGCAATTCAAGCCAATGTACCACTTCTTCCGGGCAGTCAGCTTTTGGCAGATGAAGCCGAAGCCTTAACGGAAGCTAAACGTATTGGTTATCCTGTGATGCTGAAAAGTACCGCAGGCGGTGGCGGTATTGGTATGCGTTTGGTGTGGAATGAAGAAGAGTTGAAAGATGCTTATTCTACGGTTTCATATCTTGCCCAAGCCAACTTTAAAGATGCAGGCTTGTACCTCGAAAAATTCGTACAAAATGCCCGTCATATCGAAGTGCAGATTTTTGGTGATGGCAATGGCTTAGTTTTAGCACTCGGTGAGCGTGATTGTTCGGTGCAGCGCCGAAACCAAAAAGTGATTGAGGAAACCCCAGCACCGCATATCAATGATGATCAACGTGCCTATATTCAATCGGTTGCGATTGGGTTGATGCAGTCGGTGAATTACCGTTCGGCAGGCACAGTAGAATTTGTGATGGATACCGACACACAAGAATTCTATTTCTTAGAAGTGAATACCCGCCTGCAAGTTGAACATGGCGTGACGGAGCAAGTCTTTGGTGTAGATCTTGTGGAATGGATGGTTACTTTAGGCAGTGGCGATTGGATTGCCCCAACAGAACAACTTGAATCGAAAGGTCATTCAATTCAAGTGCGTTTATATGCTGAAGACCCAATCAAAAACTTCCAACCGAGTGCAGGGCTTTTAACGCATGTTGATTTTGATGCGAATGCACGTAATGAAACTTGGGTTGAAACGGGTTCAAATGTCTCATCATTTTATGACCCGATGATTGCGAAAATCATTGTGACAGCGGATGATCGAGACTTGGCAATTGCTGCAATGACCGAAACACTCGGCAAAACATCGGTTGCAGGTATCGAAACCAATCTTGAATATCTACAAAATATTATCGACTGCGATGTATTTAAAGCTGGTACGCAAACCACACGATTCTTAAATACATTTGAGTGGAAAACCCAAAAAATTGAAGTGTTGCAATCAGGCATTCAAACTTCTGTGCAAGATGTGACAGGTCGTTTGGGTTATTGGGATGTCGGGGTGCCTCCATCAGGTGCGATTGATCCATTGTCTTTAAATGTGGCTAACCAATTATTAGGTAATACATTTAATACCGCAGGCTTGGAATGTACGCTACAAGGGCCAAGTTTAAAATTCCATTGTGACAGTCAAATCGTGCTTGCCGGTGGTGATATGCCATCAACCCTTGATGGTATGTCTGTGCCAATGTGGCAAACCGTGAATGTGCGTAAAGGTCAGGTGCTCAAATGTGGCAAAATTGCGACAGGTTGCCGTACCTATATTGGTATTAAAGGCGGTTTAAATGTACCTGAATATCTCGGCTCACAAGCAACCTTCACCTTGGGTCAGTTTGGTGGTCATGCCGGTCGTAATTTATTGATTGGAGATATGTTGCCAATCACGGCATTTACATCTGTACAAGTGACAGCGCTTGCGCCTGAACAAGTGCCGTCATTTAGCCATGAATGGGAAATTGCGGTGATGTATGGCCCACATGGTGCGCCTGATTTCTTCACCAAAAATGACATTGATACTTTCTTTGCCAATACTTTTGAGATTCACTTTAACTCAAGCCGTACCGGTATTCGTTTGATTGGTCCGAAACCTGAATGGGCACGTGAGGATGGCGGTGAAGCCGGTCTGCATCCATCCAATATTCATGACAATGCATACGCGATTGGTGCGATTGATTTCACGGGTGATATGCCGATTATCTTGGGTCCAGATGGTCCAAGTTTAGGAGGCTTTGTTTGTCCTGCCGTGGTGATTAATTCTGAGCTTTGGAAACTCGGTCAATTGAAAGCAGGAGACAAAGTCAAATTTATACCTGTGAGTTATCATCAAGCGAAACTTTTAAATGAAAAATATCATGTGCAATTAGAAGCTTTAGATACAGAAGCGGTGGCATTTGATGAGTCGTTCTATCCTGAGCTATCAACACTGAAAAATGCAGTTCTCGCTACCTTAAAAGGTGAAAATGGTGCGCCTGATGTAGTGTATCGTCCTGCTGGCAATAATTACATGTTGGTGGAATATGGCGAGTTGGTGCTAGATCTGAACTTACGTTTCCGTATTCATGCCTTAATGCAATGGGTTCAAAAGCAAAATATTGCCGGCATTATTGACCTGACACCGGGAATACGTTCGCTACAAATCCATTTTGATTCAATCAAACTTAATCAAATTGATTTACTGCGTTTATTACAAGTCGCTGAAGCTGAACTGCCTGATGTGACTGAAATGCAAGTCCCATCACGTACCGTATATCTGCCACTCGCTTGGGAAGATTCGCAAACGCAATTGGCAACGGAACGCTATATGCAAACCGTGCGTCCAGATGCACCGTGGTGTCCTGACAATATTGAGTTTATCCGTCGTATTAATGGTTTAAAAGACAAACAAGCGGTCAAAGATGTGGTTTATGACGCGAGTTATTTGGTCATGGGTTTGGGCGATGTGTATTTAGGCGCACCTGTGGCAACACCTCTTGATCCTCGCCAGCGTTTAGTGACGACGAAATACAATCCTGCACGGACATGGACACCTGAAAATGCTGTCGGTATTGGCGGTGCATATATGTGTGTCTATGGGATGGAAGGTCCGGGGGGCTATCAATTTGTGGGTCGTACTACGCAAATGTGGTCTCGTTACCGTAAAAACCCTGACTTTGAGCAAGGTATGCCGTGGTTATTACGCTTTTTTGATCAAATTAAGTTTTATGAAGTTTCTGAGTCTGAACTTATGCAAATGCGTGAGGACTTTAAAGCAGGTCGCTTAAAACTGCGTGTAGAAGAAGGTGTGCTGAACCTAAAAGAATACAATGACTTTTTGACTGAAAATGCCGAATCTATCTCAGCATTTAAATATGTCCAACAAGCCAATTTTGATGAAGAACGTCGCCGTTGGCATGAAGCAGGGCTTGCAGAGTATATTTCTGAAAGTTTAGATGCTGTAACTGATGATAGCGATATTCAAATACCTGATGGTGGCTGTGCAGTGGAATCGCACATGCCGGGCAGTATTTGGAAAATTGAATGCAAGTCAGGTGATATTGTTGAAGAAGGTGCAACACTTGCTGTGATTGAAGCGATGAAAATTGAGATCCCCATTATTGCGCCTGAACGTATGAAGGTTTCTGAAATTACCATTGAAAAAGGGCAGACGGTGAAAACGGGGCAGGTGTTGTTTACCTTGGCGCCTGTGGCTTGATGATATAGGAAAAAAAGACCGCTTAGGCGGTCTTTTTTAAATATTTATCATATTGATAAATAATTAATAATAAAATATGGATTAATCTATCAGATGATGTTTGAGTAAACTTGTTCGTGCTTATTCCATGACAAATATCATTTCTAAGATTCCAACCTCTTTGGTCCGTAAGAACAGTTCTGCAATAAAATGAAAAATCATCTCCAAAAATTTCTATAAATTTAGCATTAGCTAATAATCGATCTAATGTTTTTAAGTTGTATCCACCTGTATGATTATTGGATTCAAAAACATCAATATAATTCACTAAAATTTTCCTGACTAGGAATTCAATTTGAGGAATTATTAAATGTATAAATGTGATTGCATCCTCTCTATAATATGCATCTATACCCAATCTCAAGATTTCTTTATTGTCTTCTGTAAATAAAGGAAGAGTATATAAATGATCTAAAAATGAATCTGTATCTTTAAGATGATCTTCTTTTAATTGATTTATAGCTGTATGTAATGCAATGGAAATTGTTGGAGCAGCAATATCTTCAGCCTGTTGCTGAAATAGATTTCCATTTGGATCTTCTTCCAATGACTTCACAGTCGCCACCTTTCTTCCATTATGATCTAAGTAAATTTTATTTTGAAAAAACAACTGCTGAAAAAAAGAGCCACTTATTTTATTTTGTAGATTGCTTTCAGTTTGGTGTTTTTTAGGGATAAAAAACAAAAGTGTATTGTCCAAACATTTTATCAAGTTATCTGATTTGAGTTGAATCATTAACTGATCGATTAAATGGTAAGGAATTCTGACTGGAATAGATATTTTCTGTAAGAGTTGCGTTTGTTGAGGAGATATTCTTTGAATTTTTTCCATAATCACAGATGCTTCGGCCTTCCTACTATTTTTTATATATTGACCATATAAAATCTCATAGTCACTAACTTGGAGTAGAACATTTTTGTTTTTAGTTCTGAGCTTTACAATTTCGGCAAATATAGCTAATACTTCAGTAATTTTAGATTGATCGTCAATACTTCGGTAATAGCTTAAAAGAAAATTCACGGCTTGTTCGCTTACATAAGGTTCAGTACCTCTTAGTGGCGTTTCACTCACACTTAACTGTTTTAGACGAGTTAATCGATCGAACATCTCATCAATAATTTTCTGTTTAAGTGTTTTATTTAAATATTTGCTTTTCCCTACTATAAAAAGATCAAAGCAGAGTCCCCAAGTTCTACATAAGTCATCTTCAGCAATTTGAGATTCTATTTGTATAGCTAGGTCAATAATTTCTTTTACTAAGTTTTCTTGATTTTTGGAACTAGCAATAACATAAGCACGTTTTATCAGACTATAAGTTGTCATTAAAAAGTAAACATGTATTCTTTTCCGAATTGGTTTGATACTTTCTCCACCCATTGCTCTATTTTATCAGCTGTCATGACTTGAAAATCTCGCCAATAATATTTCATCTGCTTC
>NZ_VPBP01000081.1:0-1007 GCF_013418685.1 Acinetobacter sp. YH12129 | reverse complement strand
AAGCAAACATGTAATCTTTCTTCTGCATCTAAAGCCTTGCCCATCAAGTGTTTACCACAATCATTTTATCGACGTATGCAGCGCTTCTTTGCAGGTCAGTATTTTGATTATCGTCAAATTTCTCAGTTGATTTTCAATATGTTTTCATTCGACCAAGTGCAACTGACTTTAGATAGAACCAATTGGAAATGGGGAAAACGAAATATTAATATCCTGATGCTCGCAATCGTTTATCGTGGAATAGCGATACCTATCCTTTGGACATTGCTTAATAAACGTGGAAATTCAGATACGAAAGAGCGTATTGCTTTGATTCAACGCTTTATAGCCATTTTTGGTAAAGACCGTATTGTGAATGTGTTCGCAGACAGAGAGTTTATCGGTGAGCAGTGGTTTACATGGTTAATTGAACAAGACATCAACTTCTGCATTCGTGTTAAAAAAACTTCATTGTCACCAATCATTTAGGAAAGAATCATAAAATTAGTGATTTATTTCGCCATCTTAAAGTTGGTCAAATTGAATGTCGTAAACGACGGATTTTGGTTGGTCGGGTGAAACTATATATAAGTGCACTACAGTTAGAAAATGGAGAGCTTTTACTCGTCGTTTCTCCTCAGTTTAATGCCAATGCTATTCAGGATTATGCATTACGCTGGGAAATTGAAACCTTATTCAGTTGTCTCAAAGGACGCGGGTTTAATCTTGAAAATACGCGCTTGACAGACCCTAGACGAGTGAAAAAATTGATTGCGGTGTTAGCTATAAGCTTCTGTTGGTGTTACTTAACGGGTGAATGGCAACATAATCAAAAAAAAGCGATAAAAATAAAGAAGCATGGACGACTCTCAATGAGTTTATTTCGCTATGGTTTAGACTATGTTCAAATGGCGATTCAGCGTTTAATTGGTTTTGGGAAAAAAGAAGAGTTTAAGGAAATTTTGGCAATTTTAAGAAAGCAGAATCCTGATAGGATAAGGGTTCTGTGAAATTTGTCGTGTACAGAG
>NZ_VPBP01000080.1:0-1039 GCF_013418685.1 Acinetobacter sp. YH12129 | reverse complement strand
GGCTTTGTTGCATAAAGGCTTTAAAGATAGAGTTTCCCTAAGTAACTCAAATTTAAGTGACAACTTGGGTATGAGGGCGACCTAATTCTGTGAATTTGTTCAAAACTGCTACACGTGCATGAATCTCATTCACCTGACTAGGAAAACTCCTTGCTGTTAATTTATCGCCCAATAATTTGATGCAATGCATCTTGGTTTCAACCAAACTTCGATGATGGTAGCCTGACCATTTTTTCCATAGCGTCCTACCTAGATGTTTAACAGTACGAAGTAATTCATTTCGCTCTAGCGAGCTGGTCTTTTTATCTTTCCATGGCTTCGCATTTTTTCTAGGTGGAATCACCGCATGTGCATCTCGATCTGAAATGACTTGTCGGCAGAGCTTTGTGTCATATGCGCCATCAGTATAGACCGAATCAATTCGTTCATCCAAGGGAATTTGAGAAAGTAAATCATCGAGTACTTGCGAATCGCTCACATTATTTGTAGTAAGCTGTACTGCACGTATTTGAAGGGTTTCAGCATCTATAGCAATATGAAGCTTGCGCCATTGACGACGATATTCAGGTCCATGTTTCTTACGTTTCCATTCACCTTCACCTAGAAATCTCAAGCCAGTGGAGTCTACGAGTAGATGTAGCCCATCACTACTTTTTTGATAGCTAATCGCAATATCAATATGCTTTTGTCTACGACAAAGGGTGGAGTAATCCGGAGCTGTCCAATCTAATCCCCAAAGCTTAATCAGGCTTTGAACAAAACCTGAAACCATGCGTAAAGAGAGTCGAAATAGGGATTTAATCATTAGGCAACATTGGATTGCTATATCAGAATAGGTTTGATTTCGACCTTGTTTGCCCTTTGCTTGTGCATACCACTGAGTTTTTGAATCAAACCAAATGGCAATATTTCCACGATTAATAAGTGCGCGGTTGTATGTAGACCAATTGAGAGTACGGTAAATTTTAGGTGTGGGCTTATTCATTTGAAAATTATATTGTGGAATAAGCCCTTAACGATAGGTTTGTGCAACAAAGCC
>NZ_VPBP01000079.1:0-1258 GCF_013418685.1 Acinetobacter sp. YH12129 | reverse complement strand
AGCAAGAGTGAACCACCTGATCCCTTCCCGAACTCAGAAGTGAAACCTCTTAGCGCTGATGGTAGTGTGGGGTTACCCATGTGAGAGTAAGTCATCGCCAGCTCATTATTCGAAACACCCCCTGATATCTCAGGGGGTGTTTTTTTTATGCGGGGAAAAAGAGAAAGTTATCAAAATAGAAAAATAATAAGAGAAGCAAATTCAAAAAATAGGAAAACGAGAGATATTTAAAGAAAATAAAACTAAAATGCTCAATCCATTTATATCATTTTAAAATCTTTTGCTAATGAAAATGTGTAATAAATCAATATAATAAAATCGTTTGTCTCATTAATAATATATAGGGTATTTAAGATGTTTTTAAAAAAATTATTAGCTACAGTTTTATTTGCATTTGTTTCTTTCAATACTACAGCTGGTGTGTATCAGGATAAACTAAGTGAATGTTTGGTAAATAAAATTTCAGCAGAAGAGAGTCAGAACTTAACGGCTTGGATTTATTTGGCATTTTCAGCACATCCAGAAATTTCTAAATATAGTAAAGTGACGTCCGCTGAGATGCAAAAAATTGATAAAAATATGGCAAATTTATTTCAAGATTTATTTACTAAACGTTGTAATGCTGAAATCAAAGCTGTTACAGAAAATGAAGGAACAAATGCTTTGGGTAAAGCATTTGAACTATTGGGGAATCGTGCAGCTGAGAACCTGATGAAAAATCCAGTTGTTGAAAAACGTATTGCATCATTTGCACAATATTTTGATGAAGATAAAATGCGTGAATCGATGAAATAATTTGAATCGGACTAGGCGAATGTATTTGACAGTTGATATTCGCTTAGTTCATTACTCACTCTTTTTAAAGAATATAATAATTGCCCTAATAATACATTTTTTGATGTCAAGACAACTAATATCATAGGGTGCTGAGGGTGAGAGATCGCTGTGAGTAATGCTTTACCATTTTCTGCATCTAATGTAATGGTTTGACAACCGACTAAATTAATTTCATTAGTAAAAGCTTGAACCATTGCTAAGATTGAACTGCTTACAGCTGCAAGTTTTCCAGAATTTTCAATATTTTTCTTTTCTATAGATTTTAATTCAAAACCATCAGTTGAACATAACATCATAAGTTGTCATTAAAAAGTAAACATGTATTCTTTTCCGAATTGGTTTGATACTTTCTCCACCCATTGCTCTATTTTATCAGCTGTCATGACTTGAAAATCTCGCCAATAATATTTCATCTGCTTCC
>NZ_VPBP01000078.1:0-1289 GCF_013418685.1 Acinetobacter sp. YH12129 | reverse complement strand
TCGCAACATTAGGGTATTCCAGAGCGACTTTCGTGAAATTTTATGATCATGAACGTACCGATGCATGGATCGATGGTCTAGAAAATGCATTTCAGTTCTTTGCAGGAGTACCTCAGGAAATACTGTTTGATAACGCTAAAACGATCATGATTGAACGGGATGCCTATCAGGAGGGGCAGCATAAATGGAATCCCAAACTGCTCGACTGCGCCAAGAAATACAGCTTTCGTCCTCGCGTATGTAAGCCCTACCGTGCACAGACCAAAGGCAAAGTTGAACGCTTTAATGGATACCTCAAATCAAGCTTTATTGTGCCATTGAAAGCAAGCCTGAAGACTTCGGGTTTACTGTTAGATGTTGATGTCGCCAATGCCCTCATTGGCCGGTGGCTGCATGAAACCGCCAATCAGCGGATTCATGCCACCACGCAAGAAAAACCGGCTGTTCGACTGCAACAGGAGCAGCAAAAATTTACGCCATTACCGCAATCAGATACGGGTTCTGGCACTGTACCTGTTGCAGCAGCACAGCATGTCATGCCCTACGAGAGTTTGCAGCATCCCTTATCGGTATATGACCAGTTGCTGGGAGTTTCCTGATGAATCTGCAATACGACCGTATAGAGCAACTTTGCCAAAAGCTCAATCTGCCTGCCATCGCATCACAATGGTCACATCATGCACAACAAACATTAGGTCAAGATGGAAGTTATGCCGACTTTGTTGAAGCGATCTTGACGCATGAATATGCTGCCAGGCAACAGCGCAGTCAGCAGGTACTGATGAAACTCTCAGGCCTGCCTCAAGTCAAAACCCTGGAAGACTATGATTTTAATTATGCCCTAGGGGCCCCTAAATCACAGGTGATTGAACTGTTCAATCTGAGCTTTATTGCTAGAGCAGAAAATGTGGTGTTTCTCGGGGCTAGCGGAGTAGGAAAAACGCACTTATCTATGGCATTAGGCTATAAGGCCATCATGAACAACATTAAGATCAAGTTCATTACCGCCGCCGATCTCATGCTGCAACTGAGTACAGCCTATCAGCAAGGTAAACTGAAAACCTATATGCAACGTGCGGTACTGGGACCAAAGTTACTGATTATCGATGAAATTGGTTATTTACCGTTTGGACGTGAAGAAGCGAATCTGTTCTTTAACGTGATTGCCAAGCGTTATGAAAAAGGCAGTACGATATTGACGAGTAACTTACCCTTTAGCCAGTGGTCCAAATCCTTTGCAGATGATGTCACGTTGACCGCTGCGATGTTAGATCGGTTATTGCATCACT
>NZ_VPBP01000077.1:0-1319 GCF_013418685.1 Acinetobacter sp. YH12129 | reverse complement strand
GACATTTCTATTGAAATTTATCCCTCAAACTCCTTTTATTTTGAGGTTGAAATACTTAAATGCACGCAAGCGCTTATTATTTAGCATAGTAAGGTTACTACTACAACCCGAGACCTTGAATTAATAAGAAGATTTGTTTGCTCGGAGTTTCTTCCTATCAGAGAGCAATTTTGCAAACCTCTTTAGAGCTTCCTCATAGGTTTCAGGACTGTCTTTGGAAACTGGTTTCTTCAATAATGTTTCACCAACTTGTACTAATAATTCCATATTAGCCTCAGACGCATCATCCATTTCAGTAGTTGTGCCTGTTAATGCATTTTCTTGAACCCTGAGGTAATTGTTTTGTGAATGACGAGCTTGAAAAACAGTAGAAATGTAATAATCAGTCATGTAAGAACTTGCTGCATTAGTCATTTGCTGTATAGCTAACATCCATCGTAGAGGACCCCATTTAGCTGCCTCTTGTGCTGTATATGTTTTATCAAACTCTGAATTAGTGCCAGTGCCTAATGAGAGCAACAACATTTGCTTGTAATCCAATGACTTAATTGAAGAAAATGCTGGATCCTCTTGTGCAAGTCTCGTTGCAACGCTAAGGGATAATAACGCCGGATCACCAACAGTAGCAACACCACCATCAACAAGATTGAACTCATATATATCACCATTACTAGTATGAGTAATAAAGTAATGTGGAGGAAAATATATTGGAGCTGCTGCTGTGGAATAACATATGTCATACATCTTAGCATCCAATTCTGGAGACTTTGCTAAATTTGACTTAGTGAATATTACTGGCTTATTTGTTTTGATGTCAAAGCTTGAGATGGCAACTTCTGTCAAAGCTTGATGCACACGAGTTTCTCCAAGTTTTTCTTGAAGAACTTGCAGAAGATATTTTCCATCATACATTGGGCCAATAATTGAACCACTATAATTAAAAATATGAGGGCCATGTTCGAAGTAAAAGGGTACAATATCTTTGGCAGCAGCAAAGGGTCGATTGTTTTCATTTGGAGTAGTTATCATAGCAGTCAATAAACCTCCTGTACTTGTTCCTCCAATTACATCAAAGTAATCTGCAAGTCTTGCATCTTTATTATTGTCCACTTCCTGAAGTTGTCCTTCAAGAAATTCGAGAATGATAGCCGGAATGATTCCCTTAATTCCACCTCCATCAATACTAAGAACAGTCACCATTTCTTCCAACTTAGCACATGTTGAACTAGTAGTTGCTAATATCATAAAAAATAAAATTAAAAAAGATTTAGTAGTTGCCATTTTGCAGATTATAATTAATAAAAACTAATATCTCAAAG
>NZ_VPBP01000076.1:0-1321 GCF_013418685.1 Acinetobacter sp. YH12129 | reverse complement strand
GGGAATCTGTGAAAATCATTGGGTGCGAGTTCACCGAAAGTTTCATTGAATACGCCAAGAACCTTAAGCCCGCCAATCACTGGTAGGCCCTTAGGTTGTTGGGCGGTGATCTGAATAAACGATGACTGACGACAAGAAGGGGAAATCTATAGATGTCGCTACTTCAGGCGTCCCTACGCCTAAGCTCCAAGCCGCACCAACAGGCGGTGCGCAAGAAACAGGCAACTCGGAGCAATTCATGGAAAGCAGGATAATGAAACTGCTGGAAACCCTGCGTGCAGAAAGGAGCTCCTCTAAAATCACGAATGCTAGTTCGAGATTGGCAGGCCGAGCTTGCAGCCCACTGAGGACATGAGGTACGACCCCGGGAACATTTACAGCCGACCTTCCATAGACATGCTGTACAAACTGAAGCCGAGAGCAGTCTCCAATAACCTTGCCACACCTGAGGACATGGTAAGAGTTACCGTGGCGATTGAGGGTTTGGGAGTGCCTACAGAGTTCGTCTCCATGATCATCATTCAAGCCGTTATCTACTGTAAGAGCACAAGTAGTTCTGTGTTTCTAGCCCCGAGAGGCACGTTCGGGTACCCTGGGGGAGCGATAACTGCCGATTCTGTGCTTGCGGTCATGAAGAGAGATGCGAATACCTTAAGAAGAGTGTGCAGACTGTACGCACCAATAGTGTGGAACCACATGCTAGTGCACGATGATCCACCCTCAGATTGGCAGGCTATGGGGTTCCAGAAGAACGAGAGATTTGCGGCATTTGACTTTTTCGACTATGTCGAGAATCCAGCGGCTATCCAGCCGTTGGAGGGCTTAATCAGGCTGCCAACTCCGCAGGAGAAGATTGCACATGACACCCACAAAGACATTGCTTTGAGGAAGGCTAATCGGAACGAGACGTATGCGAATACCAGCGTGGAGATGAACGGGGGCAGACTTGGGCCAGAGTTAATTCGGGATCACAACAATGCGAATAACAAGCGGCAATGAGGCTTAGTTCAAAGGTGTTGAGAAAGGTGCTAGTCGGTGTGTTCAAGCGTCACTATGGCTTAGGGCCAAGGCGTGAGTATGATGACATAGCTAGTGTGATAATTAGTAAATTGGAGCCCCCTGAGATCGGCCTGTCGACGTACGCCAAGAGACGTAGAGCCAAGAAATTGGGTCGATGTCCACGGTGTTACCGGGTGATTGGCCTATCACAGAAGTGTGATGGGTTCAAGTGTGTTCCTGGTATCAGCTACAACCGAAAGGTTGAGCAGAATATCAGGTATGGTGATTGATAGATGCGCATAAGGCTTAAATAATAAATAAG
>NZ_VPBP01000075.1:0-1444 GCF_013418685.1 Acinetobacter sp. YH12129 | reverse complement strand
GGAGAACTTTGGGGCCACACTCAGCAGGCGCTCACAGCACAACTTCTTAATCACCTTGGCGCTCATGTCCAACACCTCAGCGAGACAGTGCCAATAGCAGTCACCATCCCCCGGCACATCACGCAACACCCCCTTTGGCACGGACGCTCCACTCACAATGGTCACCTGGGCACCCAAATTGCCGTAACTCAACGCGGGTTCGCCCCGACCACTCCTCACTTCCGTGGGTACCTCTACCAACTCTACAGATGCTGTAGTTTCCACAAGCCGCAACATGACCACATCAACATACATTGCATTGGCGCATTTCAAACCCACTTCACCAAGAGTCCGGACCTCCCTTTCCAAGTGCAAAGTGCCGCCTTCAGTAACCTCCATTGAGTGATCGCAGTTATCCCTGCAATTGGCTAGGCTTGCTTTGCCACTCAGGCACACCAAGGCGGTATTATCTGTGCTCAATTTGTCCAAGTTCTCGAAGCACATTTGCGCTCCACCTCCGGCGACCTGGTTCATTCTCACGACGCACACATTGTACGCAGCATCCAGCACAACCACCTCCAGCCATTGATCGAGCCACGCGGGCCATTCTGATTCCACATGGAAGCCGCAAGATTTCAATGCATCTTTCGATGCAGTGCGGCGACCAAAAGCTATGTAGCTCGACCCGCTTCGACTCGCTGCTCCAACGTCAAATCCATTTAACCCTGAGTGGGCGGTGTAGACCACCTTCATTTTCGCGCAGAGCGCATGTTCTCCACAAACACTCACCTCATCTGGCTGTCCCTTTGAGTTACTTCCCGTATTGTGGCACCCAGTAGCCTCACCCGCATGTTCTATCCATGGCAGGTCTGCATCCCCTTTCGCAGTCACCTCTTGCACCACCATGGTCCAGGCGGAGCGTACAGCATGCACAACACTCGGATGATCCCCAGTGCCGCACAGGTATTTCTGATTTGCTCTCCTCCTAGCTTGAAACCACCCCACTCCATCTTTCGGGCAGCTGGAACGACTGTGACGGGCTAATTTCGCATGTACGCTCAACATCACACGACGCCAGAACTTTGCTTGGCCAAAAACCACCCCCACCTTTCTCATCGGGAAGGCTAGACTCACCCTGGTGAAATGCTGAATCACCACTTTGATGCTCTCGATCGTGGGCTTCGGCTCGTCGAACCTCGAGTATGACTTGATGAAGTTGTCAGCGCAGAATCGCGGCAATGCATCATAGTTGAGCTCCAATGAGAACTCGACCTTCCCACTCAATGGGGCCGTACCTGTGTACCGCTGCGGCGTCCTGTCGAGTACCACGCTCTCCCCACTGTTAAATCTGGACATGGCCTTCAGCAGATCTGTTTCAGTTGCGGGTACCTCGGCCGTGAAGAGCTCCACTATGTACTCCACACTGGAGGTGGATACATCAACCACCTCAACATTTAGCGTGTAA
>NZ_VPBP01000074.1:0-1482 GCF_013418685.1 Acinetobacter sp. YH12129 | reverse complement strand
GTGTTATTCACCAATTAAAATGTCTATGCGATAAACCATTTAAAATGTCCTGTTTTTAACTGCAAGAGTCAAGAACAGGATTTAAATTTCTTTGTTCATTGCTAGCTTTCTGAGCTTTACGACTCGGCATACTTTTCTTGGCACGGGAACGTTTATTCTGTTTTTCCAACTCTTCATGCTGTTGTTGGATATGGGCCAGAACTGCGCCTAACCGTTTATTCTCAACCACTTCATTCTGCTGCAGTCCAGTCAGTTTATTGAAGATACTGTAGTTGATCTTCCGTCCTTCATACATGATCGCAACAGTGCCATCCGGGTACTCCAGAAATGAAATGTATTGTCCAACTAATTTCTGGTTCAATTCAGTCGGTTCAAGCATATAAATACATTTGTCATACGTCAGGGTTAGATTCTTGGTGACCTTACGTGGTTCCTGCCAGGTAAAAATATCATCCAGTTCAAGATCAGATTCGGTTAATGGTCGATGTAAATTCTTTGAGTTACGCGCACACTTGGCGAACTTCTGATTGAACTGCTCAATGAAGCAGGGTAGCCAAGCATTGGCTTCAGCAATCGAACTGATGCCTTCCAGACGCATCTCTTTGATCAGACGATCCTGAAGTGTCCTGTTAGCACGTTCCACACGTCCTTTGGCCTGTGGTGAGTTGGCAAAAATAATATCGATGTTTAACTCATTCAGAATCCGCCCAAATTGCGTGATCTTGCTGTCTTGGCTCGATTTCTGATTCACTCGGAATACTGAGTGTTTATCGCTATAAAAGGCCAAAGGCTTGCCATATTGCTTAATGTAGGCTCTCGTGGAAAGCATATAGTCGAAGGTCGTTTCAGCCTCACAAAAGCGCAGATGCAACAGCTTTCCAGTGGCGTCATCGATATAAACCAGCAAACAGCATTTGGCGGATCGTCCTTCAAACCAGTCATGATAGGAGCCATCAATCTGGATCAGTTCACCGAAGCAATCACGGTTATATCTAGGCTGATATGGACGTTTCAGACGCTTGGATCGCGGAATCCAGAGCTCATTGGCAGTCATCCAGCGACGAACTGTTTCCACAGGAATATTCAGCTCAAACATGCTGCTGAGCTTCTCATGCGCCAAGGTGGGCCCAAAGCCCAGCAGATGTTCAGAAATAATGGAAAGGCACTTTGCTTTTAACAAGTCATCATGGCGACGATGGCCAGGTTGACCACGACTGGCATGAGCCAGACCTGAAACACCATCTTGATTGAGCTTCTGCAATAACCGGGTAATTTGACGGGTGGAAAGATTCAGGATTTCAGCAGCACGGACTTGGGTAATACGATGATCTCGAACGTCTTGCAGAACCGCAAGACGTTGAATTTCTTTGTCAGACATAGTGATCAGCATCTATATTTCATATCCAGTCCATGATGGTTAAATCATCATAAACTAGACATTTTTATTGGTGAGAATACAGACACTTTAAATGGGTTCTAACA
>NZ_VPBP01000073.1:0-1598 GCF_013418685.1 Acinetobacter sp. YH12129 | reverse complement strand
TGTTCCATTTTAGAGATTTGTTTAAGATAAGATATAACTCATTGAGATGTGTCATAGTATTCGTCGTTAGAAAACAATTATTGTGACATTATTTCAATGAGTTATCTATTTTTGTCGTGTACAGAGAGAATATGCGACATTTTGAATTTTAGCTGTTTTCAGCAATTTAGGTTGTTCTATGTTGAAGTGGATTATTTTGGCGATTTTTATCGCTTCAGCGCTGTATATTCAACAGCGCGGCAAGGTGCGTCATAGTTTTTATCGTCAGTTTTTTGACCATTCTACCATCCTCGCACCGATCAACTATTTAATGTATTTGTTCTCTAAAGTACCAAATCAACCGTATATCGACACCCAGCACTTTCAAGATTTAAAGGTTTTGGATGACAATTGGGAAATGATTCGTGATGAAGCCAAAGCTTTATATGAACAGGGTGGTATTAAAGCTTCAAGTACTTACGATGATTTGGGTTTTAACTCATTCTTTAAAACAGGCTGGAAGCGCTTTTACTTAAAATGGTATGACTCCGCGCATCCATCAGCAGCAGAATTATGTCCAAAAACCACAGCATTATTAAAAACTTTGCCTAGCATTAAGGCGGCGATGTTTACTGAACTAGCGCCCGACAGTCGTTTAGTGCGTCATCGCGACCCGTATGCAGGTTCATTGCGTTACCACTTGGGATTGATGACACCAAATGATGACCGTTGTTTTATTGATGTCGATGGTGAGCGGTATTCATGGCGTGATGGTGAAAGTGTGGTGTTTGATGAAACCTATATTCACTATGCTGAAAATGGCACTTCTCAAAACCGTATTATTTTCTTTGCCGATGTCGAGCGTCCGTTAAAATCTCGCTGGATGCAAAAGTTTAATCACTGGTTTGGCAAAAATGTGATGACCGCAGCAAGCTCTCCGAATGAAGCAGGCGATCAGACGGGTGGCTTAAATAAAGTCTTTGGCTATGTCTATCAAGTGCGTTTAAAAGCCAAGGCTTTAAAAGCTAAAAATAGTCGTGTGTACTATTTCTTAAAATGGTTTTTAATGCTCGGGATTTTCTTCTTAATTTTTATTCGCCCTTATGTGTTTTAGAGTATTACAACGCCTTTCGGGGCGTTTTTTTATGACATTTTTGAGCAATTTCAGCAACGAGCTTTAATCCAGACCTACTTTTATGTATAGAATGAAGTAAATAGGGGAATTTTTATGCAAACGTTTCGTTCTAAAAAAGATTGGTGGGTTTTGGCTTTTGTGATTTGTATGTCTGGTCTATTGATTCAGTTATTGCTGACCATGTACGCCAAAGGCACGATGCCAGCATTTCCTGTGCACACAGGGGTGTATTTCATTACCATTTTTGTGTTGTGGTGGCCTGTGTTCAATACGCGCTATCAGGTCGATGCAGAACGCTTGCAGATCCGTTGCATGTTTTTAAAATGGGACATTCCACGCGACAGTATTCAAAAAATACTCTGTACACGACAAATTTCACAGAACCCTTATCCTATCAGGATTCTGCTTTCTTAAAATTGCCAAAATTTCCTTAAACTCTTCTTTTTTCCCAAAACCAATTAAACGCTGAATCGCCATTTGAACA
>NZ_VPBP01000072.1:0-1743 GCF_013418685.1 Acinetobacter sp. YH12129 | reverse complement strand
CGGCCAAGTGCTTCCTTGGGGAGATGTAAAGTATACTTTTCCCGAGATTGTTGTTCAGGACCTTCCTAAATACCATGCTCTTCCCTGCTCCAAAAGTCCCTAACAAGCAACCCACTTCCCGCGGACCTTCTTGCAATCTCCCCTCATTGGCTTCTAACAGGTTCCCGACCTTGTTGAACAGTTCATCACATAGCACCCCAGTGCTTCCAGCATTTAGGCTATCGGCCAGCACTTTAGCTCTAAGCTTGCATGGACTGTAAGGAAGCATCGTGCACATAGCTTTCAGCATAGAAAGTGTTTCCGGCTTTATTTCGCAGCTTGCATCATGCACACTCGTATACTTAGTAACCCCTATTGGCTTGCTCTTGCAATGCTCTATGTGATCCTTACTCAAATTGAATGTGCCATGTAATCTGCCATCCGGATTTACTACGAATGCCTCACTCTCAGCATGAATGTGCGCACAGATGTCAAAGAGCTTGAACACCACAGCCAACTGATCCCGATTGATGCCCTCCCCCTTCAACACATCCTGGAGAAACTCTGAACCCAATTGCGCACCCAGGATCGAAAGCACCTCCTCAATACGCCTCCTCAAGACTGATGCTACAGCAACGAGCACACAATCATTCCTGGGCAAAGCTGCCTCAAAGTGAGCTCCGGCATGGTATAGAACCATGGACTGAGTTGCTTCCGATTTTGGGCTATAGATCACTGTTTGCTCTTTATCTGCGCTCAAGACCACTATCCTGTACCGGTACTGCTTACTTGTAGCTATGATTGCTTCCTCCTCTGCCCATGCCTTCGGTTTCAATTGTTGGCTGAGCTCAAAATCAAAAGCCTCACTTTCCCAAGTCAGATGCTGTAACCCTTGCTTCATAACATGCACAATAACTCCAGTGAAGAGAGAGATTGCTAACCAAAAGCAATCACCCCCCCCAGCATTGGGCCCCCTGTGAAATTTCTCAGAATTCGGGCACTTGCCGGATGCGTGCACCACAACCCCTTCCCGCGTATGGTGAACATCATTCGGGTTAACCTTGGGCGCTTCACTCATTACAGGCGGCGGCGGCGCTAAGCTCTGCCCCACATCAATCCCCACTGCAGAATCTAGCGAACTGATCTGCCTGAATGTAAATGTGACTCCACTTGATGCGCAGCAATGCATGTGTAGCCGATGCGTGCTCCGACACGATTCGGGCATTTCAAGGAACTCGCCCAATCTCAGTATTCTTGTTCTCCTCCCCAAGGTACACTCAATCGAAACCAGGGATTCACCTCCTACCTCGGCTATGGCCATGCGCGAATCGGGGGCAAACAAGCCCTCTGCGCTCACTTCATGCTCTAAGGTTCCACCAGCGGGGAGTTCCTGAGCGAACATGCAATCATAGTATGCTTCATCAATGTCATGTAACTCCATCCATTTGCTTAACCATGTGGGCCAACCCTGATTCTCATAGTGGGTATCCTTGTGCGCATAATCGAGATGACTCTTGCAGTACCAAGCGGCGCGATCATCTGACCCCCTTCTCTCCAGGTTGAACCCATGCTCCGTTGGAAACGCCAGAACTCGGATACTCAGTCGCGCTTCGCAAGCGCAACTTAAGGAATCCCCCATAGCGAGCCCATGTGGTGCACATTCTAATGCAGTTGATGGTTGGTATTCAGAATCGCCCATTGCACCACAGTCAAAAGTGTTAATTCCAAGTTCTTCCTCACCAAGGTAGTTAGAGTTGAATGACC